>JALNZK010000003.1 GCA_023229365.1 Pseudomonadota bacterium
AGAGAAATGAGATTCGTGGATACTGGCACACTGAAGGTAATCTTCCCGGACTTAAGTTCTCTCCGTCTAATGGTGTCCCTGAATTTTTGGGCGTAGGCTTCGGAAATCCTTGGTATTCTAAACAGGTGTATAAGATTACTTTGGAGGCTGCGGGAGGTCTTCTGTTTAAGAAAGGAGACAAAATATTTGGAGCAACTTCTAAGGCTCGTGCAGAAGTCGCAAGAGTTGTAGGGGATGTTCTCTGGCTTATTGGTGTCCAAGGAACGTTCGATTCTGGAGGAAACGAGGATCTTTACACTTGCCCTGGCGGGACTGATTACACTACAGATACCCTTGTAACGACCCCTGCGTTTGGAGCGGTTTCTGGTTATTACTGCCACAAGATGGATGCAGTAAGAAACACCTCTAATGCAGGCGTAGTTGGAGTTCACACTACCGCATTACAGGCTTGTCTTATGGATCAGATGCAGGACTTCTCCGAGTTCGGAATTACTACGGGGAAGAAGAAGGTATTCGTTACCGTTAAAGACGCTACCGCAGGCACGGCAATCCCAATTTCCGGATGGATGGGTATGCCTATAATGGGTATAAAGTTCAAGACCGGAACCGCGATATTCGAGGTTGGCTCTAAGCTTTCCGCTAAAACAGGTGGAGATGCCGCCGCAGTTATTGGAACTATTATTGGATTCCGTGTTGATACTGGAACTTGGGCTTCCGATGCCGCAGGAATAGTGTTTGTTGCTCAAGATGCAACAGCTCGCGCGGTCCTTAATTCTGATGTACTCACCGATGATCATGGAGCACATAACGCTGCCGCAGTAGCAGATCAGGCCGCGATCCCCGCCTATCTCAACAACGCCGTAAAGATTTACAACAATGCAGATTCTTCAGGTTCTGTTCAGTCTTGGAATGGCGACGTAACAACCTTTGATGAAACCGATACTCTCACATACAACGCCATTCAGAGGACGTTCGATCAAAAGTCTTTATCTGTGTTCGTTAAAGACGCTGGCGACAATACAAAAGTGGGGAAGGGAACTAAAGTTAAGGAACTCAGTTTCGATATAACTGCCGATGCGTTCGCCTACAATGTTGGGCTCCTTGGAAGAAACGTCGAGTATCCAACAACCGAACCTGCGTATCCCGGCGGACTAACCGACTCTTCCCCGTTCGGAGCCTCGGCACGTACTTTCGAGATAGATGGATCGTCCTCTGGACAGGCCGCTCAGGTAAACAAGGCCCGCGCTAGTTTCACTTGGGATTTTGCACCTGGAAAGGGCGTCGTTATCTCGGAGAACTATCCTACTACTTTGCAGCCCACCACCTATAATATCATCGGTACTCTGGATGTACAGTGGAAGAATAACGCGATGATGAAAGCGTTCTGGAACAATCCTTCCGGTTCCGCACCTGCGGCTGGAACCCTCATCTCTAAGAGACTGTCCTTCCTGTTGGACAGCGGAGACGTGGTTTCTACCGGATATAACAAGATGCTTTCCATTGAACTTCTTGGAACTATCGATTCAGCAACGTTGAATAGAGACCAAGATGGGTACATCCAGCCTACTACCATTGAGGGCTTCATGTACGACAGCACTTATACTTGGGGACCCGCTCGTTTCTATGTATACGATGCAACTGCAACACATTAGGTTTCTCACCTAATGTTATTTTTTCTTTTTTTTAAACCAATAGAAATCTTTAAATAGTATAAAACTAATTATAATTTGTAAAATATGTTTTCTTTTAAGAGGATGATAAATACCATGAAGAATAAAATGCTTTTTTCGCAGCGCGAAGATCTGCAACTGAACGCAGACACAAAGATAACGTTGATGAAGCCTGGACAGGATCTTTACCTTAGATATGCTCCTAAACTTGAGAAGGTAATGAAGATTTTGTTCGGCAAGAAAGAGGGAGAGGCAATTTTACCCTGGACAGAGAATGAGGAGGACTACAAGTACGTTAATAGCGTTATTAAGCCTATCCTGATCTATTCCATAAGGAATCCTAACGATTATAGGAAAAGGCTTCTGGTGGACAATGATCAATCTCCTGGGACAGATCAGGAGTACTATGACGACTTTAATCCTGTATTAGATGCTAAGATTCTGGAGAGTCAAGGATTCTACAAGAATGCCGAAGATAATACTAAGATCTTTACTCCTCAGTTGACCTTGTTCTTTATTGTGCTTCGTAAGTCTGGATGGATGTCTTCGGATGACGAAACGACAAAGGAAAATGATGAGATAGAAACCTTTCCTGAAAAGCCCGATGGGGACGAAGAAGCTACTGATAGCCCAATTGTATGATCTCCGACCATCAGAGGTTATAGATCCTTTTTATGAGTGTACCTTATTGGTGAGGGATGAAATAGACCTTCTCTATAAGACATCTCATGAAAAACGGATTATAAGCATTCTTAAGGGCGAGATCTCTGTAACGGGAGAAAAACCAATTCCAAAAGATCCATATCCGAGACCACAACATTGCGATACAAATATATTGACGAAGGGAAGCAAATTTGTCAAAAAGATGATGAAAGACGCGGGCTGGACTTAGATGCTTCTGTCGCTAAAGTTCTAGACGACGAAACTATGGATGCAGCCGGGAGGTTGTACGAAGAAACTTATAATTCGTTTTATCTTTTTGTGGAGAAAATTTTTTCTTTGGCTATTAAGGAGAAATATGGTAAATATGTGGGCGGAGAATATATAAAAAGAAGTTGCGATTTTTTACAAAATAATAAGAGAACGATGTATTGTGGCCCCAGATTGCATTACAAAAGCTTGAGATTTTATTCTTACATTGCTTGGTTAATTTGGAAAAATAAAAAAGATAAAAAAAATCTTGACATTGCATATATTTCATATAATCAGGATTTGTCTGGGGCACACGTAGGAAAACTTAAAGAATTAATAAGTAACTCTTTTTTCTTTGCAGAAGGGCTATATGATGAGTACTCCACGGCCACATCAAAAGCCGAATATAGATGGAGAGACGCTAATGAAAGATCGCTGTCGAAGGCTCCCCATATTAGTATTAATTGTTATAGTATTTTGGGAGCTTTGAGAGGTCTGCATCCTACTCATATCCTCGTAGATGATTTTTATACGGATGAAGATAGGCAAAATGTGGTTTCTGTAGAGCCAGAAATCATCAAAAAGATAAATAGATTGTTTAGAAAAGTTGTGCTTCCTATGCCATTGCCTGGTATCGGAGAACTTCATCTAATCGGAACTCCTCAGTCTTACGCCGATCTTTGGTATCAAAAGGAATTTTATAAAACAAGCGAAGATGATGAAGAGTCTGTAAGATTTAACGTAAGATTAGAACCTGCGATTACTTCATATGACTGGGAAACTAGGACTTTTAGATCCGGAGAAGAAAAGAAGGCTCTTTGGCCCGAAATGTTTTCTTTAAAGTATTTGGAAGAGCAGGGAACCATAATGGCTCCTCAAGAGTGGGCCCAGGAATTTTTAGTGTGTCCGAGGTCAATTTCGGATTCATTCTTTGAAGAAGATAGAATCGATGAGAGTATCCGATTGGGAAAGGAAAGTTTGTTGGTTAACTACGCAGACCCAGCAAGATATAATACCTTCAATCCTGACGATTGGTTTGGTTATAAAATATATGGTGCGTATGATCCTGCCAAATCCCGAGACCCAGCACATTTTACAGTTTTTGCGTATAATAATGGAGTTTTAACACAATTAGTAAGTAAATTTATGGATAAGTGGGACTACAGCTATACTACACCAAGCAAGCCATCGCAGTTTAAATATATACGAGATGCAGTAGAGCATTTTAATATTCAAAGGATATGGGGCGACAACACTAATTCGGTATTAACATCTGCGATTGAACAAGGGGAAATTCCTGGATTAACTGAGGTTAAGATTACTCATAGCTTAAAAGGAAAATTAGCTATCTCTTTACAGAAACACTTGGGAAAACCAAGTTTACTGTTGTTGGACGACGACAGGCAAAAAAGAGGATTTCTTGCAATTCAGAATAACGGATTAAAGGCAATCCATAGTAAAGACGGGCATGGCGAGCCCCTCACGTCGAGTGGTCTGGTTACGGTCAATGTCTTAGACGCCGGAAACGGGGACAACGTAAGACGAATAAAAATAAAAACAGACAGGGATAAAATCCCCAAGTACTATCGTGGATACTTCCTGTCGCGCGGCGCGAATGGATCTCAAAGAACGGACCTCCCGTTTAATAATTTTGGGGCTAGGAGAAATCTGATGGGGAGATTAATATAATTTTCCTCGGCCACAGTTACAATTCCAACATTCGAGGCAAAAATCTTCTTTAATGGATTGGGGCCAGCCCAATTTCCTAAAACGTTTTATTAATCCGATCCCACTTCGCGGATGATTCCCCAATCTTCTTTGTTCCCCACCGTCGTTGTGTATATGAGACATAGTGAGGAACCTCAATTCAGAAATACCGCAGGAACATGGACCAAAGAAATCAAACGCTTCTTTCCAAAGTTTGGTCCGATATCTTTGGTATACATTTTGTTTTTCTCTTGGGATATCGAGGTAATCTCTCGATCGGGAGCAATTATGATTATAGCAAAGTACCCTAAGATTTTCTGTGTTTTTGTAATATCCACTAACAATGGCGGAGTATAATTTTCCTGAATATAATCCATTCTTTTTATCTAAATTTCCGGTTGAGTCTATGTGATCAATTGTTAAATGACTTATATTTTGGTCTCCACAAATTATGCAACGCGGGCCTCCTATTTTATTGAAAGCGGATATTTTTAATTTTAGGTTAAATTCTTTTCTAGATCGCTTGGTCTCTTCTTCGTGGAGTATCCTATAGTTTTTGCTGTATAAGATGCTGGCTGTCCTAGTCTTATCATAATATTTTTTTCTTCGGATTTTTCCTTTCTCTAGAATAATATCGCTTGATTTTCTATATATTTTTTGGTATTCGTTTTTCTTCCTTTTTTTTTCTTTTATCAACTCTTCATAACTCAACTCCTCAACCTCCATATCTACTCCCCCTCTCCAAACACCCTCTTATACTCACGATTAATCATGTCGCGAAGGAACCCCGCGCCTGAAACTCCCTCTCGTTTGGAGAGTTTTTCTAGTCTACTTTTGATCACGGTCGATGCCTTAAATGTCATAACTTCATCTTGTTTAATATTGTCCATCAAAAATCATTCTCCAGAAAAGGTTAAATACCGTAACGTTCTAATAGTATTTATAACTTTCGGATGAACATATCGGAAACGTCGATAAGTTCAACTATCTGGAAATTCCAGATAGTTCAAAAAAAAAAGAATCGAACCATTAGCTCCAATCTAACAGTTCGTTATGCAAGAGCCGATTCGCATCCCGCATCGAAAATAATCTGTTCCTCCTCCGTTAATTGCTCTCCACGAGCCACTTTCACAGCGATGGCCTCAAATTTCTTCTGCATTTCCGCTTCCTTTTTCTTGTCAGTTGCTATAGACTCTTTAACGATCTTAGCAAACAACCCTTCTTCAACCTTTCCGGCTTCCTTCTTACTTCTTATTTGTTCGTAAGTTGCCAGAATCTTATTTAGATTCCCAAACTGAAGCATTTTTTTATGTTGAAGTTCAAAGTCTATTTTATCGGTATCTAAATCGTGACTAATATTTAATGTCCGCCATACCATATCGATGTACAATATTGTTCCCATATCAGGTTTCGTGTCCCCTTCTTTCAGTATTCCCATCTTCCGTCCGCGCTCAATCGTCCTTTGTATATCTTGAAGAATCACACCATCTAAAACCACTATCTATCACTCCTTTATCTTTAACATAAATTCCTTGTAAGAAAATTGCTTTCGTCTTTTTGTTTTTGTTGAAAATCTTCCTGGATATTGAATGTCTAATGACTTGTAATATCCGGTAGAGTCCCAATATCTAAGTTCCCCACAACTTTTTGCATACGATTCAGGGTATGCATCTTCATATTTAATACCAAAATGAGAAGAAAGTATATAATCAATTAAAGCAGATCTTTTGTTTTCGGGGACAATTTCTGAAATTTTCTGTAAAAGAACGAGATTTAATGTTAATGTCCTTGGCCCTTTTCTTTTTATTTTTCCAGACGGATTCGCTTTTAATGGAGATATCCATCCGTTTTCAGATATACAATCCTTAAATTTCATTATTCTCCAGACTTATTAATACCCCATTTATTAGGTCCCGTACAATTCGAATACGCCTCATCGTAATTTATACCAAAATAATCAGATAATACTTTATCGGCATAAGCGTTAAGATCGGTAGTGTTATCTAATTTTTCTTGGACTAAATAGTTAAGATGAACGGTAATTTGTTTAGTATATTCAGACATTAAAATAAATAATATATTTGATACTATATAAACGTTTCGGTTTTTATTTAATTCATAATTTTAAAATGGAATTTGAAACTAGGATTTCTTTTGTAGGGGAAACCTTAAAATTGTCCATTTTAGGGAAACCCTTAAATGTTATTAAGACTCTATATCTCAGTGGGAGTGATCATGATATGAGAGAACCTATCAAAGTTCAATGGCACAAGAAGAGAGACGAGTCGGTTTTGAGTACCTACAGAAACTTCATTTTATGTAGAAGTAATATTGCTATAAAATGGTGGTACGACGAAGTGACCATTGGTGAAGCCGAGCAAGGCTTAGATTTGCAAGATGCTAACAGAAGTTTAATTTATACAAATTGGGATCATTATGTCTCAACAAAGGGTTGGATGGTATAGGGAGGATGTAGCCGATGGAGGAGCGAATTATCTGTTGATGACTCAGGAGAGATTGAGGAAGTTTGCTTTATTGAGATTCTCGATTTCGATTCGATATATTATAAAGAATATTTAGAATGGTGGAGTAATTTGGCTCTGCGGGTTGAGATGTACGAAGTGTTAAGTGGGATGTAGAATTATATCGTGAATTTGTAATTATATTTAATTCATAATTTTAAAATACGTATTTAATTGCTAACGGAGATTGGAAGAAAGATGTCTGATTTTAAAGGCGATATTCAATCTAAGTTAGAGAAAGGAATCCTTAATCAACGAGTGTCTAACAAGGATTTAATACTCGCTGCCATGAATCCTTTGGTCCAAGCTCTGTCTGGAACCGATACGCAATTAAAATTTTCTAAACCATTTTATCATAATGTCTATGATCCGAAAGGAAAAGTAGACGTGGAAATGAGTCACGATATTGCAGAGAACCTAGAAGATATAGATTTCTTCTCTTGGGCTCAGGTTGCAGATTCGGATGGTTTTAGAGGTGGTCGTGGAGTCTCAGAACTCGCTTGGGGAAAGGACTCCAATTCTGGATATGTAAATTATACTGCTATGCAAAGAAGACCTTATGACTCGTTTATAAGACCCAAAAATGATAAAATAATTAGCACGGCCCTTCGCTGGAAAGGAATGTATTACGATAATGAAGGGGGACTTAACTTTGACCAAACTATAAGTTCTGGTACTAAGTCTGGGAAAATAATCAGTTTGGATAAAAATCAAGTATTCTCTTTATCTCCATTGGGATCTAGGTTCATAGATGAAAGCATATTAGAGTACCTTTTACCATATATTGATCTTGCTGCTTACAGCTACGACCTAATTTATGTTGTCATGAATGAACAGATTAATCCCAAAGATCTGGTTATTACAGATGAAAATATGCCGGGGACATCAGATATTGCAAAGAACATATTAGAAGGTAATAATTCGTTTGAGAATACACCGATTCCTTCCAATATGAGTTTAAATCGTCCTCACTATTACGACCGTCAGGACATACTTTCTTTCTATAATTTCGCAACTCGTGAGATGTATAAGATAGTTTTTCCGGTTTCGGCGCTTTCAGATGGAGGGGAAGGGAAGTCGGCGCTACTCGATAACAGCTCGGCCAGCGCAAAAATGTCAACTTTCTTTGCGTATATTCAATCTGGTAGGTTAAAATTCTGTAGAGAAGCCAGCAAATTTGGAAATAATTGGCTTGATATTAATGGATTTAAAAAGAAAGGATATCGCTACGAGCTGATCCCGGCCCCAATCGAACCAAAAGATACACAAAATGAATTAAAAATTATGATCGCGGCCAGAGGAAGTGGGGATATCAGTCAACAAGAGTACAGGAATTGGATAAATAGTTCTGTAATTGGAATTCGGCTCCAAGAAAATTTTGAGTCAGAAAAAGATTTAGGACAAAAGGCCCAACCCAAAGTAGATCCTGCGGTTTCAAAAGTGTTAGATAAGGTCGCGGATGGGGACGATCCTATTCAAGCTATGGCTGATGTGGTGGCGAGGTAAGATTTATTCCCCTTTGTGAACTGTTTCTCTGTTTTCTAACTTGTCGTGAGCAGTTGCAATTAAAACACTCTAAACAAAAATCTTCTTTTATAGACTCGTTCCAGTTTATTTTCCTAAATTCAGTTAACAAGTCGGTGCCACATTTTTCTCCGTTTCGTTTTCTTTCAGCCCCGTCGTCATGAACATGAGAAATCGTTAGGTATTTAAGGTTCGTGTCGTCACACGTTTTACATGGCCCAAAAAGGTCATACGCTTCTCTCAAAAGTTTAAGTCTCCATCTTTGTTTATAGGTTAATTCCGTATCTAAGAGATCAAAATATCCCCTATACGATTTTGCGCAGTTATGATTCCAACACAGGACCTGAAATTTTTCCTTTAATTGCTCTAAACTCCATCCTTCTTTTATTAGCTTTTTAACTTGTTTTATACTGCTATTGAGGTTCATTTCTTTCTTATCTTTTGCCCCGTCGTTGTTGATGTGATCAACCGTTAACGTATCTAAATCGGTTATGTTACACTGAGCGCACTTTCCTCCCAAGAGATTTATAATGTCTTCTTTGGGTATTTTACTTTTCTTTGTATATTTTCCATCTAAAAAGGTTATTTGCTTTTCTGCATATTTTATTTTGCTTATTCTTTTTATCCCTTTCCGATGGGTTTCCCGGTATTCTGCGTTCTTAATTTTAATTGATTCTTTATTTTTATCTTTGTATTCCTTATTCTTAATTTTAATAATTTCTTTGTTCTTTTCTTTATATTCTTTTGATTGTTCTTTAACGTAATCCTTATTTTTCTCTTTCCATTCCTTGCTCCGTGCGAGAATTGTTTCTTTGTTTTCTTCGTAATACTTTTCTTTATACGCAACCTTCTCTGGTTGGTTTTTTAGTTTATGATATGATTTTCTTTTAGTTGCTCGTATTTCTTCTTTGTGGTCTTTGGTATATTGTTTTAAATATTCATCTCTATTATTTTCAGTCATTATATAATAACTATTCTAATAGTATATAAAGTTATCTATTATTCCGCCGCAGTCTGATTATATAGTTTAAAATGGGAGAAAACTATTAAAATCCAAATCTCGGCCTCTCGCCAAAATCCCAAAAGTTGCAAAGTCGAGTATCTACGAGGTAAAACGTCCTCATCCTTTTTCTTTTGTTATCCCACCTTGTACTTTCAGTCCATTTACCAAAAGTCTTCCCCGATACAATAATCGCCCCACTCAGCGTCGAATTACAGATAACATAATAACGAGGCTTGACCACCAACCCATCGTAATGGTGGGCCACGTCCACGATTACCGAATTATAAGGGAACTCCTTCAACCCACCAAACTGTAAATCCGGTCTATGTTTCACTTCAATAACGTTTCCATTAACCACCAAGTCTCCAGAGTCCGCATACTCCCTAATCCGTCCAGTATCCGGTCTTATCCCAATCGGCGGCAACGTAACCGTATACCCACTGAGTCGTAAATTTCGCGCCACAATCCAGGTACTCAAATCGGAAGCCAATAAATCTTTAATAAAATTGGGGTCTATGGTGTCGAAATTATTAATAATAAATAACACTCCTTAAAAAAAAGTTTAAAATCTACTAGGCTCGTCTACATCTTTTGTTGCTTCTTTTTCTGCCTCTTCTAAATCTTCGCCCAATTCTCTGAGGGCATATCTCGCCTCTTCTCTAATATGTTTTTCGTCTCCATGTGGATGATAGGCTATGTGGTACAGACATTCTATCGCTTGCTCTAGATTCACTTAAACCTCTGGCATATGTCATATTTCCTAAAAATTTCATGTCCAATAAAAAGCGATATCATTAGAAATATTAATGTCCATATTAAACAAAATAATCCGCGTAATATTTCGGGGTATTCTAATAATTTTGCTAATATGCCAGCCACAATTACGATACAGATAATTACCGATGCTCCAACAACTGTCTTCGCCGTCTGACAGGCATAACGTTTCAATTGACTCATGTTTTCTCTCCGTCGTCCTCTAACATTTTACTTAAGTATTCATCTATAGATTTTTCTCCCGAGTCAATAAGGAGTCCTCTTTTTGTTATCATCCGAAAACCCTTATCTTGTTTCGGCCTTACGTGAATCGCTATTAGGTTGGCCACATATTGTTCGGGAGTTACCGCCATTGTTTGACATTTCTTTTTCAAGAGGTCTAGATCGGATTTTGGAAGAGATATATTAATACTGCGAGGAATTGACCGAAAAATATTAGATAAAAATTTCATATCTTCTCTCCCCTCTTAAAATATCTACATTCTCCTTCCATCAAACATTCTTCTACGCTGTCGTCACATATCCACCCGATTATACCATTAGTAATCCTTACGATCCATTCAGGGTTGATCATTACTCCGTCTGCGTACCAATAATGAGGAAGTTTAAGGTCAATCTTGTTTTCTTCTAACAGACTTTTATAAGTCAAAAATAAAATTTGTCGGAACTCTTGACAGCGCTTCATTTCTGGCGCAGTTTCTGCGGATAATACGATTATAGCATAGGCTAAAGGTTTATACTCATCGGGAATTTCCTTGAACAATGATTTAAACTTTTCGGCGGAATGTCTTCCCGCTTCTGTGAAAAATGATTCTGGTAAATTTCTTGTTAACCAATCGTCGTTCATTGTCTCTCCTTTAACACGGTTTCAAGATTCTTTCCACGATTGGGGCAGTCTATATCAAACTCGTAGAAGCCTGATTGGCCTCCAGTTTGGTCTAATGGTATCGGTTGAGCCTCAACGCGCTGAGCCGTACCACAATGCCAACACTTGAAATTGACTATCATTTTATGCCTCTCCCTTAATCCACTCATATGTATTCACATGCGTCCGATTTACCAGATCACGCGCCGCCTGTTCTTGCTCGCGTTTTATTTCTGCTATTTCGTTTTGTCGTCTTACATATTCGATCTCAACCATCTTGACTATTTCGAGATCGGTCGTATTGGTAATCATTGAGCAATTTAATAATTTCAACGCATTGACCATCGCGTGATTGTCGCAAATATATGAGTCCACGCTTAAAATTACATTCCAATTATTTTCTGCCAGATCAAATTCAATCATGTCCTCAAGTTGATTATCGAGTATATTGACATACTCACCGTCAACTCGCGTGATCGCAATCGATCCGTTATCGGCGCACGACAGGCCGATTAGTATTATAAATATTAGTAAGTATTTCATTTTATTTCTCCCCTCTCCTTCATTTTCTCGTAAACTCCACACGCAGGTTCACAGTGTAATGGTACAATAAATTCTCTCGATTCTATTGGCTCCGACGATAAAAACGGATGCAACCGACATATTTCCGGTCTAACCTCATATATTTTACACTTCTTGTTTTTAAGGTTATAAAATTTACAAGGTCTATCGTGCTTAATAATTAGCGAACCATTTTCAGGATTAATTCTACAGTGTCTTTTTGCTGCGACTTTCATCGACTTCCCAAAGTATTCTGCGATCCTTTTTAAATCTTCCATAGTGACATCTATGGGCGTACACTGAGTACAACAGTTTCCACAATTGGAACACTCAAATTCTTCCTGAGCCCTTAAACGGGCTGCGTAAGTTGGGCTAACGTAGTACATCATCTATACATCCCCATTTCTGTCATAGAGGCAAAATACCCTAGAGATGAAAGAATCACATGTAACGGAACATAGCGAAAATGTTCTTTTGCACAAGATAGGGCGAGGTAAAAATATAAGGTTCCATATAGGCCCCATCCGATTGAAAAGAAAGTTATTTCCATAGTCCCAATCTCCCCGTAATTTTATCGATATTCTCGTTTAAATCAGGTCCGATTCCTATGCAGGTAAGAGTGTTGGGGTCCAGTTCTGTCAGGCCGAAATCATAAACCGTATAGAACGGAAGATTGTGTTCCGCACACTTTCCTTCGAGCGCTATAATTTCTTTCGCCGATGGGACCCTAAGAACTATCTTTCGAAATCCTTCGGCAAACCAATTTTCCAGCGTTGCTTTTGCTCGATATACTCCAGATCCGTTACATATCACTCCCACGCTCGCGTGAGCTACCTGAACCGCCAGTTTCCCCGGCGACATTTTAAGATCTTCTCGGACAACTATTACTTGCTTATAAAGGAATTTAGTAGTCATAATATTTGTCATCTCCGATTTTCTCTACTTTAAGAACTTTAATGGTCGGAACCGTAATTTCTAGATAATTGTCATATTCCATATCTTCCTCTTCTATTATCTTTCTGTCTGCTTCATCTGGATCTGGAGCGCTCACAACCATTTTACCTGTAAAGGTGGTCTTAACCGTAAACTCCACCATATAGTCGGGCATCTCTTCCTTTCTCCTCTTAATTTCTTCGTCCCACAGTATACTCTTCATACAGTCTTCTAGGTCATAAAACTTTTGGTGGAGCCTTTTGAGATTATCAAGACTCGTATTATGCTTTCCAAGGAAGAACGAGATCTGATTTGCAATTTCGTGTATCTCAGATTCGGAGTCTTTAGTATTCATAGTTTTGGTTTCTTCTTTGTGTTGCTCGATTTCTTCCTTCGTGATTTTTCGTAGATCTTCTGCATAATATTCATGCCCTTCTTTGTCCGTGCAATACGCTTTTTTACTCCATGTACTAAATCTAATTGTTTTTATTTGGAACACTAAAAGGGGTGGATATGCGAGTTGTACCCAATCGCCCGTCTCCAATATGTCGGAACTCATTTCCTTAACCTCTCTATATCATCTAGAATAATGTTCGTGATTTCTTTTACTACCACTTCAAGTTCAGCAAGACCTTTCATATGACTCATTAAATCTTGAATCTTTTCTGGCGGAGTTTTTCTACAGTCTGGACATAGATAAAAGTATCCAGCTCTATAATCGTCCGACGCGGGATAATCATAACACGAGTAAGAGTCTCCACTATATCCGGCATCACCTACTTCAAACTCATATTCCTCAAAGATTTTATTTTTCTGAAGGCAAAAATTGCAAGCATGTTTTCCACACCCCAGACATGAGGGCATTCTGTCTCCCGATCCTCTGGCGCAAAAATCACAGTCCCAGACAATTCTAGGGACATCTATAGTAATTACTTCGTTCACCGCTGGCACGACGGTTCTTACTTCTTTTTTTCTCTCGATAATGGTTTTTTGAGTCATAATCCGTCTCCGTACATTGGAGTATCTAATCTTCTCTTTACGTTTTCTTTTATCTCATCCCTTACCTGCACCAAAAGTTTTCCTAGCATATTCTGACTTCCGGGAAGCGCTCCGCCCCAGAACATATCAGTTGGCGAATCCTCAATAAGAATTGCATCTCCAGTCCATAGTAACAAGTATCTCAGGGTATTATTGTAGTGGAACTTCTTTCTCAATCCTTCCAACATAACCTCCGTTTTCTTTGTCTCCCACTTTTGAACCATTTCTTCGGGTCTCAAATTTCTGCCCGCGGTCATGGCGGCGTAAGCGGTTGGTGCTCTTCGTATCCATTCTTTCATCGCGTAACTTTTTGCTTTTTGAGATTGATAATAATGTTCGTTCGTTTGATAAGTATCCGGTTTGGTTCCATATCCAAAATCTATTGGTTCTCTCCAAAAATTAGACAGGAATCCATAAGGCTCCTCTCTTAAATAAAATCTTATTTCTTCGGACATTTTACTTTTCTCTCCTTAAAATATCATCTAAATGTGTAACGGCCATTTCTACGGCCTTTCCCGGATTATGTCCCATATTCATATATCTAGATTGCTCGGATTGGATATATGCATCTATCAGTATGTGGTACTTTGGAACGGTCATTTCCTGTTTAATTTGTTCTATTCTTTTATATAAGTTTTCGGACATATCACTTTCCCCTCTTTATGCCTCGTAATATACATATTAGCTAATTATGGTGCGCGGAAAGGGGAATTGTGCGAGTTCCCCGCCAAGTTACTTTTGTTAATATATTTAGGTCTTCTGACTTCGCAATTTTAGTAATCCGTTTTCCTGTTCTAACACTGTGTAGGGAAATTCTACCCTTATAACTTCCACCAATATAGGTTAATTTCCACTTAGGATGCCGAACCAAGGTTCCTCTGCTAAATCCCATTGATCGCGTCCCGCCTTGGGGTCTTCTAGTCCCTCCTTTTGTGAATTGAAACATATGTAATTGTCTTCTATTTAACACTATAGGTGTCCAATAGTTTAAATCTTTTGTGGTAGGTTGGCCTGCTCCGCAGATACTAGCAGCCATAACCCAAGCATCCACTGCATGAGATTCGAACACCTTCCTGGATTTAACGGAAGTTTTCTTCAGTCGGTACGTATCGCGGAGCATCTTAGTGTCGTAACCTCTAAATAATTCTAGCTTCAGCCGCATATCCCGAATTGTTTGGTAGAACCACGCTTTTCCCACTTCTAAAGGCGAGAAATTCACATTGAACTTTCGAGCCCCTTTCCTGGTCTTAGCCGCTATATCTTCCACGCAAACATCTGTGATAGGTAACACCCTCTTTATCTGTTTTAGTATTCGTACCTTGGAATTCCATCTAGCTAGGGTCGAAGGCGGCAACCACTTTTTATTTCTATTTCGGTTAAATCTGGCGGGTCTTCTCCAACAGTTTCTATGCCTCCTAGATTTTCGTAGATTACGGCGTCTCTCGACCGCGCCCTTAACGTGAATGGGCTCTTCCTGCATACCATTGAGTACCGTCTTATGTTGCCCTACCACGCTCCACCCGGTCCACTTTGATCCAGGGTCAATACCAACTACTAACTTCTGGTTATCGGGTACGACCTCTTTGTGTAATATAATACAGAATATTCCTAATTTATTCCAGTAGGCGGATGCCTTTCCGTTATCGAGCAGTTTCCTCGCGTGTGCCGGTGATGTAGGCATTAACGGAACCATTCTTGAATCTAATACGGGTATTTGTTGCGACATATTATGTCTCCTACGGGTTAAACCCGCGTAACATTTCCCTTCGAGATTGCAGAAAAAGCTTAGCCGGATAACGGCGTCCTATTTGGCAAATAGAGAGGTGGTCCGCATTAGGGAAGCGTGCGGTACGTTCTTGTAGCTTCTGGTGCTGCTGCATGTTCTAATGCCCTCTAGTCAATACTTGCGACGTGTTAGCCATTAACACGTACCTAGTTTACCTAGATTATCAACTCAACAATTGCTTGCAAACAATATATTTATTCTCCATTCCAAAACGTACCCTTTGCGGTCGCATTCCACTTTCCTCTAATAATCGATCCATACATAGGCAACAATCCTCCGCGGCTCATCATGGCTCCGTAGGTTATCTGACCTACATTATCCACGCATTCTATTGAGGAGAATGCGTTTCCAGCCTTGCTGGTCCCATAACTTATATTTGTTATCAAGAACTCTTTGGCCCCTAGTGTATCGAATCCACCTTCCAATCCTCTCAGTACATTCTTAGACATTTCATCTTCTACATTACCCATCCATAGTATTTGTAACTTTCCCTCTCTAACTTCTATATGGCCTCTGTTCATGTAATAGGGATTTAAACAAAACACCAAGGGATTCTTTTGTTCTCCCTTAACTATCGTGTCCACAATCTCTTTATGTCTCCTCGCAACTACCGCAGACAAATTTAATGTAACTCTCGACGTGCCGTCCTCAAAATTCAAAACATACGAAGTGTTCCCATTACTACTAAACGCCTTATGATCATAAACCCATCCAACAGACAATATTGCTTTGTTTTCTACGGACTCAGACTTTAAGTAGTTTAAAGGCTTCCTATGTAAATCATATTGAGTTTTTGGCAGTTCATCATACGATCTAGGCCAGGGCAAGGACTTTCTGAGCCTAAACATCTTTTCCTCCTCAGACCAGTCGTCGCTTGTATTCGGTTCTGTAGACCACCTCCACAGCGTATTCCTAGTGAGTTCCTTTCCCCCTAATAATTGTTTGCGATTCTTCTCTACTGAATCTAAATAACCGACCTCTACGAGCGTTTGGTAAACATTCTTTTTAATTTTCTTTATCTTATCAAAGTCATCTCCAGCCGCCAAGACCTTTTTGATTTCTTCAGGTCCGATTCCTTTGACTTTGTTTAATCCTAAGTAAATAATATTTTTGTCTTTATTGAACGTAGTTAATTCTGATGGAGATTCTACGCTTGGAGGTTTGATTTCTACTCCAGAATCCATCGCTTCTTTTACAAAGGATAAAGACTGAGTTTCATCGGATTCTACGTTAATTAGAGAGGCATAGAAAGCTAGGGGATAATATAATTTTAACCATGCTGTCCAGTATCCTAGCATAGAATATTCAATAGAATGTGCTTCGTTGAAACTATAGCGTCCAAATTCAAGAATTTTGTTGAATAAATTATCAAATTGTGGTTTTGTGAAGCCATTTGATAACGCGCCCCGGAGCATTTTATCTTCACTTTCTTTAAGCGCTTCTCGACCCTTTGACTTTGCCACCAGCTTCATTTCCCGCTCACTTTCCACCAAAGAGAAATTTCCAATTTGATGGTAGATTTGCATAATCTGTTCTTGATAACAAATAATTCCATAGGTGTCCTTCGTGATCGACTCAAGTGTTGGATGATCGTAGTTCCACTCTTTTCCTCCCTTTCGATCTACATAATCAAATGACATCCCAGAGTTAAGAGGTCCTGGACGACACAAAGCATTCACGGCTACTAAGTCATTAAACTTGTCGGGATTTAGCTTCCTCAAATAGTCTGTCACTAATTGAGAACCAAATTGGAATATTCCAGCGGTTTTACTTGACTTAAGAAGTTCAAATATTTTAGGATCAGCATAATCCTCTGGTAAAACATCCCATTCTAATCCAGAGGATTTTAACGCTCCGTCGATGACATCTAGGACGGAGATTCCTAGGACATCGAACTTGATTATACCCAAACTTTCCAACATATCCTTTTCAAAACTTGCGGCGAGGCAATTTTTGATATCTCCTTTGTCATATATTTCTGTTGGGATAGTGCTTTCTAGATCCTTACAAATTACTACTCCTGCGGCATGAAGTCCTACGTGTCTAATTTTGCCTTTGAGTTTTATAGATGCATCTATTACTTGGGGGTACTTTTTCGCGAACTCTGCGGCGGTTTCTGAAGTAAGAATTATATCTTCGATTTTAAGGTTCTCTGCGGTCTTAGTGGAGAGTTCTTTGTTGAATTTATTTACCTCGGAAAGGGGAACGTCATAAATTCTGGCTACATCCTTAATTGCGGATTTATCAGACCACTCGTTAAACGTCATAATATAGGACACGTTGGTTGGTCCATATTTGAGCCTGAGACTTCCAATTATACTTCCCCTTTTCTCGGCGCTGAAATCCATATCAATATCAGGAGTCCGTGTAGGTGAAAGGAATCTCTCCCATAAAGTATTAAATCTTAGTGGATCGACTCGTGTAATTTTTAATAAATATGCAAGTAGAGAACCGCCAACCGATCCTCTTCCTGGACCCCTTGGAATATTATGGGAATCTGCGTAGTCTGTCATATGCATAACTTTATCAAAATAATTAAAAAATTTTCTAGATGTAAGGAGATCTATTTCTTTTGTTATTCTTTCGTTTACTATTTGTGGATCATATCCGTTCTTTTTGGTATAACCTTCAACATCTATTCTATCTAAAATCTTTTGTCGGGCTTTCTCTTCATTTCCAGGCAAAGTATCCCCTAGATTTGACGGTAATTCAAAAGTGCATTTGCTAGCTACCTCTAAAGTATTAGCAAATAACTCTTCTCTTATGGGGTATATTTTTGGGTGATTCGATTTCAACAAGGACTCTATTTGGTCGCAAGTTAAATTACAAAATGTGTCATCAGAGAACCCAATTTTATCTGTAATCTTTTTTCTCCATTCGTTCGCTTTTACGAGATCGTGATAATGTTTATCCTCTGGAGAGTTGTAGTGGGAGTCGGTAGTGATTATTGGTTTAATATTATACTTTCTTGCTATATTAATTATATATTCATTAAATCTTATTTGTTCCTCCATTCGATTCGGCATTAGTTCCATATAAAGATCTTCTCCGAACGCCGCTTGAAGTTTTTGTATTATAGGCTCAGGATCATCTCCTCTTTTCCATCTTTGGGCTACCGTTCCACTAATACATGCGGTGCTACAAATTAAACCTTCTGAATGCTTACAAACTTCGTCTAGAGGAATCTTTTGGAATACTTTATTGAAAACTTTATGGACATGTTCTTTTGCAATCGTATGTAATTTTAGTAGATTCTTATATCCAATCTCGTTTTTAACAAGAAGAACGAGATGACTTTGTTTTTTCTCAGATTCCTCTATATAGGCTTCTAGTCCAATAATGGGTTTAATTCCTTTTTTCTTCAGGGCATTTTGAAAGTAAGGGAGACCGGAAAGAGATCCGTGATCTGTTATGGCACACGCTTTGAAGCCTTTCTGCGACAAATCTTCTGCTAATTCATCTTCTGTACGGAAAACATCTCCCACAGATCCGTGTTCAGTGTGTACGTGCAAAGGCGCATATCTTTGCATTCCCAACGGAAAAGGTTTGGTTGACTGAGGTCCATTCGGAATTGGAGATCTCAGAGGACTTGGAAGGGGATCGGTTATTGATTGTTCTGCTGGAGCTTCAATACGTGTCGATCCATCTTCAAGAAAAAAGTTTACACGCTCGAAGGATTTCACGTAATCCTCAATTTTTACAGCTCCGCGCAGGCAGTAAGACGGATGATATAATCCGACAAACCTTCTGCCGCTATCGTCTTTTAGGGTTTGTCCAATCGCTTCCGAGATTTTTTTGGCAGGGAAGAAGAAGTTTAGAGCGGTAGCTCCGAGGCACACGATGAGTTCTGGATTTAGCAATTCTAACTGTTGCTCCAGCCAGGGCTTGCACGCGGCGATCTCTTCTGACGTTGGTTTTCTGTTTTCTGGCGGGCGGCATTTTAAAATATTGAGAATGCAAAAATCTTTAATCCCATTTTCCGATATGCAGCGATCCAGTAACATTCCAGAGCGGCCCACAAATGGCTTCCCTGCGGCGTCTTCGGCCTCACCCGGAGCTTCCCCCAAAATTACTATTTTCGGAGTCTGCGAACCGCGTCCGACGACAACGTTTTTTCTTGATTCGCAGAGTCCACATTTTTTACACGATTTGATTTCTTGAGATAGAATTTTTAGATCCAACTTAAATCATCACCTAAATAATTTTTCCTTCGCTTTCACTAAATCGGTTGCAATTATCGTTAAAACATTCTAGAGAATATGTTTCTTTTAATTCTTTGGGCCACCCCATTTTATTCCATTTGGATAATAATTTGGTTGAATCCGTTTCCCCATTGCGCCTCATTTCAGCCCCATTATGTCCTATATGTCCAACACAAAGATGTATTAAACTTTGATCGCCACAGACTCTACAAGGACCAAAGAATTCATAGGCCGCTTTCCAAAGTTTTATTTGGCGTTTTTGAGACAAAGATATCTCCGACTTTGATAAATTAAAATACCCGCGCCGCTTCACTCCGCAATTGCAATTGTAATCCAAAACCCGCAATCTCCTTCTAATTTCGGTTTCTTCGGGCCAAACCGTTTTATTCCAATATTGAATCATCCCGTAAACGTAGTTTTCCCCATAAACTTCTCTGTCGTGTTTAGAGTCATTGTTTATGTGGTCGAAGGTTAAATACTTTTTGTTTGATTCTCCGCACATAACACATTCATAACCCAATATATCGAATAGCTTATTTCTTAGCTTTTCGTTGTATTTTCTTTGATACTCAATTATTGATTTATGATTTTGGGATCTATATTCTTCTTCTTTTCCCCTGGTCTTGTCATAGTTTATCCATCGATTTATTGTCCCAACAGCGCAATTGCATTCTATCGCTATTTGTCTCTGGCTTTTTCCTAGTCGCATTTGTTTGTCCAACCAATCTTTATTTTTATATGGTTTTGCTCCGCTAAGTAACAAATAAAGTCCTCCCAAAAAAGTTATAGCTAGTTAAATAGAATTAATCCGTTCTTCCGCCATTTTACAATAATCTGCGTTCAGATCTATCCCCACGAAATCCCGGCCCAACTTCTTGGAAACCACGCCTACAGTCCCACTTCCCATAAATGGATCTAATATCAAGCAAGGTTCAGGATCTCCCCAGGCGCAGTCCAGAATACATGAGCAGGTCTGTTGCCATCCTACGGTTTTAGATTCTGCGGGAGATAGCATAGTTCCACTAGCTTGAGTCCTTCCAAATTCTCCCATTTGCGCCATTCTATCTGTCTTTCGAATAACCATTGGTTTCTTAAGAAGAATTCTCTTGTATGGAGCATTACATGCGGGACAGCAACCTTTTTCGGAAGTGGACGATTTGATAGGATTTAGAAGTAATTCTTCACAAAATGTCGCAAAATGCGCCGACTTAAAGGGCTTCGTTACAAGGGTCCAAACCGAACGGAGGTTGCGCTTACTGGTACAATATTGACTGAGACGCCCACGAGACGTTTGTCCATTTGGCGTATTTTCTCTTGCAGAGCCAGATAGTTTGCCCGTCGTGTAATTCCCTGATTTTCCCGGTCTAGTGTCTTCTGGATTTTTGCGTCCTTCCTTCACCGCCTCTCCATCATAAAAATACTTCTTACTTTTCGTGAACATAAACAAGTATTCATGACTTTTTGATGGGCGATCAACTACCGACTCAGGCATTGAATTCCCCACATATAATCCCAGGTTCTCAATGAGTGCTTCTATTTTATTTTGATCAATTCCAATTTCTATGCCAGCATTATAGATCTGAGAAGTCAGTTCTTTTTGTCCACTCACTCCCTTGGCCCAGATAATGTCTGACCGGAGCCACCAGCCGTCGTCTCTAAGAGCGAAAGCTACGAGCCAGGGAATTCCGATGAGATCTTTGGGTTTAATAGATATATTTATATAGTTTGTGGTATTATATGGCTGAATATATGGAAGGTTCAACCATGACGAAACAAGCGAATAGTATCTGGAAATGCATCGAATGTGGTCGCACAGTTCCTCGAAGGACGAAAAGGTGTCCCGAGTGTCACAAGGCGTTTCTAAAGATCCGACCGACTTACGTTCGAACTCCCGAGCACAAACGGCTAATGAGCGAAGTAACGACAGGAAAACCAAAAGCGTATCCTTCGGCTTCAACTCGCCCAGAAGTGGCGGAACGTATTCGTTTGGCTTGGACTCCTGAAATGAAAGAATCTGCTCGATTGCGGGGATTAGCGTTTGCGCTCGATCCAAACTGGCGTTTAATGATTGCCGAATCTGTTTCCGGAGAGAAAAATCCTCGATGGGAAGATGGTCGGGCAGTTTTACCTTATTCACCAGGTTTTGCTGGCAAAGTAAGGCAACTTGTTCATGAGCGAGACGGAGAGTGTTGTCAGAAATGTGGTTCCACCAAAAATTTATGCGTTCACCACATGGACTTTCAGAAAAATGATCACGATCTGGGAAACTTGGTTCTCCTCTGTCGGAAGTGTCACACGGGAACGCATTTAGAGCATAAGAACGGTCATGTTTAGACCTCCCGTTTGTTCTGTTAACTCCGCCCGTGTTTTTATGATTGCTATACCCCGCGCCGCAATAAGAATCTCCTAAATTTAAAAATAGGATTCCGTCGTCTCTCAGAGTCCTTTTTACCTCTCTAAATACTTCTACGAGATTAGTCACGTATTCGTCTGGCGTAGCCTCTAATCCGAGTTGAAAATCCTCATATGTGGCTCCACACTTAGAACATGTTGGGGATGGGAACTCGGACGGATAACTATTTGTTGTGTTTTTAGCATTGGGTCCAGATCCACCTCTCCCGTTCCTCGCTGGAATTGTATCGTGAACGCAATCTTGCGATCCTCCGATCCATTTTCCGGTATTGTACGATCTTAAGCCAAAAAATGGCGGACTCGTTATGCAACATTGAAACACTTTGTCTGGAAAAGTCTTTAAAACGTCCAAAGAATTGCCACAATAAATTTTATTTCGCTCCATACTCATCTCTTCTCCAAATTTAGCCTTTTAGCTTTATGATATACAGAATGGTCCTTTCTCCCTAGATGTTCCCCTATCTCTCCCGCTGTCATTGTGAGATAATTATTTTTCAAATAATCTATATCTTCAGGAGACCAACTAGAGTTTCTTTTTCTCCGAAGTCCTAAACTACTTGCCTTTAGTATTATTCCTTCCTTTTTCCTCCCCAGCACAAAACTCATTTCTTCCCAAGAGGTCGTAGCGTAACTTCTTTTAAGATATTCTATATCTTCCGAACTAAAATGTTTTAAATACTCTAAATTAGTTCCATTCAGTCCCAATTCATCAATTCTTTTTTCAATTTGAGATTCCGATCGGCCCCAGAGTTTATTTTGAATAGAGTTTCTTTTAACTCCTCTAACAGGGATCTTTCCATAAAATTCTTTTAAGATATCGTCTTCTTCTGTCGTAAACTTGTCGGGTATAAAAATCTCTCCTAATATTCGGTCTTTCAGACCTCATCTACCATATCTAGTCGTCAGAATCCTTTCTAGGGCCACCGCAATTCTTACTAATGAATCACAATTCTCCCTCATCATGCAACTTTCTTTTTTCGGAATATAGGCCATACATTTTCCCAGAATACATTCATCGTTTATTTTAGGACAAAACACCAAGAAATTCAGCCTCCTCTTTTGTTAAATCGATCTGTTGATCAAGAAGTGATTTTGATTTATTTGCTAGTTCTATTCCATGTTTACATTCCTTAATAAACCTTTCGACCGCTCTAATAGGAGAAATGTATGTGGGATGATCCCAAGGGAAGCGAACAAAGAATTTATCGGCCTCATATTTATAATATATACAAAGGTAAGGATCTTTTATTTCGGTTTTCCATAACCGAATATTTATTCCGCTTTGCTTCAGGAGTTTTAAAACTTTCAGCGCCTTTCCCGCGTTTAAAATATCGTTGTTTATATTTTGAATTATACATAGATGATTTCTTGGAAGAATCTCGCTGTAATTTTCTTCTATCTTAAACTCAAGGGTATCCAATATTTCTATAGATTTTTGGATCAACTCTCGTCGAGGAATGGTCTTTTCAATATCTGTAAACGGAGGAGTTTTCTTAAAAAGAGAGAATAGGAACATTTATATTTCCTCCAATCTTTCCATGTAATATTTCTCTTCTTCCGGAGGAACAAATTCGTTATTTAAAAACGGACTAATCAGATCAGACAGTTCCTCTCTTGTTAGCGCATGTACAATTATGTTCCTTTTTTCGCACCCATTTGCCGTACAAGTAGTTCTGGATTTTCCTCCAATGTACCATTGCAACCCACTACATTTCGGACACTTTATAAGTCTCGGACGATTACCCAGAGGCTCGATCTCGATGGGTGTCACGGTAGATTTACACTTAGAACACGCTGTCTTTTCACTACCTTGATACCAAGTCCTCCAAAACCAAGGTTCTTGACATTTGGGGCATTGTACGGATTTTGGCATCGGGAGCAAAATAGGATTATTAGGAATAAACATTTAAATCTCCTATCCCAGGCGGGCCGTTACGTCTCGAACAAAACCATTCCACCACGAATTCCAAGGAACCATCAGAAGCCTTCTGAGAGTTCCAATTTGAGAATGAGAAAGCATCTACTCCCCTATCCCCGCATAAACATTCAATTCCTGAGCAATTGCCTTCCGCGCCTTATTAACGTCTCTCTTTCCTCCGCCGACAAGCTCGAGGTAACCTTCAATAGCGACGATCTTCTGAGCAATATCCTTATCGGATTCAGAAGCGGTCATTTCCTGTGCTTTATCATACAACGCCTGAGAAGTATTTCTCAACTTCTCGGCACATGCCTTAATTTCATCGATAAATTGTTGGTCTAACATGTTTTATTCTCCGTTATCTGTATTAATTTAAGGTAAATTTGGTCGAGTTCTATGATTATAGCAAGTACGCCGAAAAATATCATATATTTAATGTTCCCTATATAACATTCAACCGCGAATAACAAAAACGTCAAAAGGGATATCCAAGAAATAATCGGTATCAAATACTTGTTAATATTCGTCTTATCAATTAGCATTTTTTTTATTCTCCCTCAAATCCCATAAATTTTCTCCAACCCTCTGGACCGAAAAACTCTTCATCATCTAACGAATTCAGGGATTGAATAATTAGCTTAAGATACTTTTTTACCGCAAATTCGGTCATGTCGTCTACGATAGAAACAGATAACATAAAGACTCCTAAAAATAAGACCTCGGATTCTGAAACGAATCCTACGGTTACCACGCATCCGCAGTGTTTTCCGCTGCGGTAGGCTCTTCATTAATCTTTATCGGCTCGCTAGGCATCCCAGAAGAGATATCCTTTATGGCGTACACCCTAATTCCGGGAGTATCTCTTTCCTTGTTTATAAACACCTTTCCGATTACCTGTACGATTCCAGCGAGGTTTCCTTTTGGACCTGTTACAGAGTCAAATATAGCCGCATCTCCGATAATATTAATGGAATTAGCACTCATATCTGAAATCGTAGTGTATCCGATCTTAGTTCCCTTCTCTGGATTCTGCTTAACTTCTACAATTGCGTCCCCAAACATTGGCTGCAATTTCACAAACTTACCTGCGAAATTACGAACTCCATTTAGATCCGCCAGGATCTCGCACGCCATACTGTCATCTATTGTGATCTTCTCATTGGAAGTGTTTGGCTTACTATTAAGGTTCCAGTATGGCCCGTTTTCTCTAAGAACTCCCTTGTACGTGGCCCCAAAATCCACCTTATGGGCCATCCACTCATCGAATATTGTAGAAACAGTCCGAACCTCGGTAGTTCCGTTTGAGTTTAAAACGAGAATCTCCATCGAACGAGACATAAGAGGCTCTGCGGAGATCTGACCATCCCTAGTCTTCTTGTAGAGAGGCTCTTTTACGATCTTTCCATCTTCTCCCTTTGTAACCTGTCCATCTGCGTCCTTTACGTTTCTCATTACGGGTTTGGGCTCATATGCTACTAGGATTTTAAATGGAGATCCCTGAGCGATTGCGGGAACCGTAAAAGTCCTTTCGGTTGTACCGATATCATTGATCCCATAGTTTGTATACCCATCCCTAATAGACTTATTAAGCTTACCTCTATAAAATCCCGGCCTAAAAGACTTGTTGTTCCAATGGGTAACCCGAATCCTTACACATCCTTCGGTCTGCGCCTCGCTGTGGAACATATCGGTATTGTTTCCAACTGGCACAATAATATATAGATTGGAAAACGCCTTGTTATTCTTGGTGAGCTTGGCATCGTCCTGTTGCTCCAAGTAGAACAAAACCTCTGTATCTCCCTTGGAAGCCGCCTTCTCACAAGAAATAACCTGATTAATAGCCATCTCTTCTACAGAAAGAACTTTTGCAACTCCTCCAACATTCAGATTAAAGGGCTTTGTACCCGCGTCCTTTAAAACCTTAAATTTTGCCGCATACTTATCCTTAAACGTATCTATAGCGAGTCCTGTAGCTTCAACGCCCTTGTTTAGGGCGGCTTCTATATTAAATTTCTCTGTCATGAATTTATGCTCCTCTTGTTTGATACCATTACAATGGATTGCTAGAATAAATAGTTTCTGGTAGGCGTTTCAGCCTACCATCATAGCACGCCGTCTTTCAGGCGTGCGTACCGAGTGACTCCGCAGAGTCCGAGGTGATATTTATACCGTCTCCAACAACAAATTAGCCGCAAACATCGAAAAAGATGCAGCTATTATCCTTTCCGTATACGAGTTTTCCCTATTAATTGAAATATCTAATCCAACATAAATTACAATAATAAATATAAATCTAACCACGAATTTCTCTATCATAACCACCTCTCCAATCCAAGATTCCACACCTCTTCATGGTCTCCTAAATACTGACCAATTTTCTTTTCCTTTCTAACATATTTCGCCATGAAATCAAGCTTTCCTTCCCTTTCGACTCTATAAACACAACCCTCAGCGAGTTCCAGCGCTCCATGATGACCAAACTCACCAAGTAAAATGTCCGCCTCTTGAGTAGTTATCGGACCTCCCTCATGGAGAACATAAGGTCTGGGGAAGAAGGACGGGACAATCGAATTAAAAACATCTAATGTTTTAGCTCCGCCAGGACCTAATAGATCAAACGCTACGAAAGGTTCATGTTGTAATTCATATTTTGTTCCATGAGCCTGCGCCATCCACTCTCCACATAATCTTTGATTATTTTCTAAGAATTCAAATTCGTCCTGATTCTTATAGAACCAGTCAGAAAACAATCTATGCTGCTTAAATTTAGACGTATTTGCTTGCCAGCCTTTTCGTGTTACTGGTGTTAATATTCCATCAATTCGTGCGCCAGCACAGCTCGATCCGTCGCATTTCTCCTGTAGAATTATTTTGTCCTTCTTGTCGCGCAGTTTACGAGTACAAATTCTGTCCATTCCCTCATTTACAAAGAAATCTCCTTTCTCAGCGTGAGATCCTAGTAGGTGAGGAATTCGGTGATAGGCTTTTCTGCCTAGTGCTTTTGTGAGAATTTGGGATCACCTATGTAAAAAGAGCGGTATTAGAATAAATAGTTATCGGAAAGTATGCAAAAAAAGACCTTGGTCTTTGGCGAGGCCAAGAAGCCACTAAGAAATTGATATATATAACAATCATCCTCGCTAAATAGGGAGAGATGTCCCAAGGGCGCGAATTATAGGCCCGCGAGGAGACATAAACGGACCGCCGTAGGTTTCATTTTTTCAGAAACAGAGGCACGGAGGGAAGAATGGAGACGAATTTCCCTTGGGACGTTTTGAATTATTGTTCTAATGGTATTTATAGATTACGGTCAATCTTGGTTTGTGTACGAAGCTAAGGCTTGTTCCGCTAAGAATTCTCCAAACAAACCCTCCATTACCTCTTCGTAACCCCAATTCCACAAGAAATAATATGTGTCGCCCTCGAAGCGTTTTAGTTGAGCTAATTCACGTTTCCATTCTTGCCTTCTCTTGACCCTCATGCGCCAATCTTTCCAACCCCTCATTCGACCCCAAGCGGCATAGGGATGGTATCCGATCCAAGTGGGCCAAAGAAGGTCGTTCGCGATAGGATCTATTAAATCTTCTGCTTTTAATTTCTGCGAAGAAATCCAACCACAGTATCCGGGACCGCCAATTATAGGGCGTTTGTTATAAATCCTTCTGGTTCTGGTCAAAGTTTTACTCTCCCACAATCGACTCCACGCATTCCTTCAGCATTTCCCAACATTCCTCTTTCGATACTTCGCGATTTATACTCATTCCCCGCCCCAAATATTTATACCAAGAAACTTCAATATCTTTGTATTTGAAATTAAATAGCTGATTATTTTCCTCATTCCAGTCGTGGGCGTTAACCTCAAAAATAGAATTATGCCATCGCGCACCAGTGTTTCTAAATGGATTTCCGTTAGAGATTTTCTTATTGTAAAAAAACTGAGCAAGATATTCTAATGCCGCAGCTATATGATCAGGACACTCAAATTTTTGTGGTTCCTGACCATAAAAGATTTGCCCCAATTCGGGCTCATATTCTTTCATCTAAACACTCCCAATAAAATCGCTCCACCAATGGCCATCGTTACTCCAAGAACTATCATACCAAGATCTATGATAAAACAAATATGTTTAAACGTTTCTGGAAAAATTCTGGCCAACTTAGGATCAAATTCGGCTGGCTCATATTCGGTCCTTTTATCGGATGCCTCACGAGGCCTTCTTCCCATTTTATCCACCCTTCCATTCATAACATTCGCTATAGAGATCTCGTTTCTCATTCGAATCAAAAATCTCAACTACCCCATCTTTTATAACTGCATACCTAAATCTTCCAGAATCAAATCCTACTTTACAATACGGATCAATCATATAGAAATCTTTTATGGGACGACACCATGAAGGAGGTGTATGCCCCACTACCTGCACTATTTCAGGGTGAGGATTAACTCCTTCTCCAGGCCGGAACCACAAAATGTTATCTCCAGACCATAAGTTAACCAATGGAGTTCTATTTAGAGTTTCTTTGATAAGACCCACATCATTTTGCCTACTAAAATATACATCAGATAGTCCCGCATGAGTAATTAATACGCCATCATGTACCGCAGCCATTTTAAATTCGTTCTGGATTTTAATAATTTTTTCTTGTTCCTCATAATTTATCATATTCTGAGGCCAGATCTGTTTATTTAATATAATGGCAGCGTCATGATTCCCAATTAAAAGTTCTGCGTTATTTCTTTGTAGGATATCTATACATTCTAACGCTGAATATCCAATATCAACCAGATCTCCACAAAATACAAGTCTATCTGTATTTTTGTCATATCTAGAATGTTTTAAAACATTAGTAATAAGGTGAGGGCTTCCATGCGCGTCGGAGCAAATTATACATCTAATAGTAATCATCCTCATATTCATTATATGGCGGGTCTAACCAGTCTAAATAATCATACCACATTTCTACCGCGTAACCCATCGGGTCTTTAATTATCTCGGTCCAATTAATATCTCCATCTCTGTTTTTAATTTCAGTCTCCTTAAACCTCCTCAAATTCTCCTTCCTGTGGCTCAAATATTGTTTTACTTTCCAAGAAAAACAATCTGGACAGGCATCGAACCTGTCGAAACGGGAACGGATCATGGATATTCTCTTCTGTAGAACTTCATCACTTCGAGTTGAAATTTTTCCATTAATTCATCTTTTATTGTCGGATATCGATCGACCTCTTTCCATAATTCCTCCAACATCTCTTCTTTGACGCGATCTCTTTCTAAATAATAGCTAACATCTATTTTCTGGAGATCATCAATTAATTGTCGGATTGCTTGAAAATCCAAAGATATACTGTTTTCTTCTCCTGCGTCTATAATTACTTTTTCTCCCAAATAAGGTCCGTAATTGTGAATATAGACCTTTGCTGCACCAAAATCCTCGGTCACCAATATGTATAACCCCTATCTTTTGTTACTGTAAAAATCTCTCCAAACTTCTTAAAATATTGTCGCTCGCGAATCCTAAACGCTTTGTTCTCTGCGCGACGCCATTTAGCTGGTGCGTGATGAGACCAGTATTTTGTATTCTTTATTGTATGAGACATAATTCGAACCGATTATTTCTAGATCTGGAATCTGGCGCATCTGCCTTGTCCCCAAAAATTTTTAAAGAGGGTTCGGCACCCTCGTACTATATACCTTCTTTAGAGGTTTAATATCAGATGACTCTTCTTTATTGAACGCGATTCTTAAATATATAGATGTCGCAGGTTCTGTGTACTCCAGTGCGTCCACCTCATTAAACTTTTGGTTGCTTTTCCCAGAGAGTCCAGTTCCTCCGCTGATTAAACTGCGAGAGGCATAGGAACAGTTATCGGAGGAAAATTTGGCGTCACTAGATGTTACCGCGGAAGATCCACCACTATTCGTCTCACAAGAGAAAGATGATACCGTATCCCAATCCGAGACTGCATAGGCGTAAACTCTGGGCGGATTCCAAGGTTTTTCTGGGGTTTTTGTGATATAAGGCCAAGGATCTACGACAATTGGATGTTGAATTATAGGAACACATATCTTATTCCCAGGTCTAAATACCGCGCGAATTAATCCCATAGATTTGTTATGGTCAATCTTCGCGATTTTAGCCTCTTCTGAATCAATTCTATAGGCAGTAAATCTTTGATTAGAATGCTCTGGCCTTTCAAGGATCATGCTTTGCCCACTCTCGATTCTGTAGATACCGCAGAATTCATCGTCGATATAGATTTCTACATCACAGGGTTTTCCATGACCGTCCTCTTTGTGATGATTAGAAAGTTTTAAAGAATACTGTTGTCTGTGCCGCATTATTACATAGCTCTCCGAAGTTTCACTTAAACACTCGGGAACTTTTACTGAAAATCCATTGAGACTTGCCATTTAAAACTCACATCCATATTACATCCGCTTGGGATGAGGATATCTTAAATATGAGATCGATACTATTTATATTTATTGGTCATCAGTATATTTTCAATCACAGAAGTTCCTCGATTAGCATATCTATAAAATCGTTGTCATGCCGATCGTTATAGCGAAAACATAATGCCCATCCAGCACTCACACGTTCCCAGGATTCATCTAATTTTCCTAAATCGGTAAGATGTTCCAGCGCAAAATGAACATCCGTTTTACTCAATCCAGTCTGCACTACTAAATTAGAAAAATATGGAAGATAGCAGTACCTACATGCAACCGCAACCTTTAGATTTCTTGACAAAAGGTTCCATCTTTCTTGGTTGAAGCATTTCATTTAGATTCCCACCACCGACCTTCAACGCCACACGCGCCATCAAGGCGACACGAAATCCAACCACCAAGGAGAGACGACCTTTGGGTGCTGCAATAGTTATATCTTCTTTCTTCTTCAAACCCAGTCTGTTTATTTATATTTTTCTTGTTTTGAGGAGCGCGACATTCAGCAAATTCTCCTGGATTTTTACACCATCTACATTCTTTGCAAAGTTTTATCATTTCCACACCTCCGATTCCCAACAACTAAGTGCCGCTATATTCCAATCTGTAACTCCGTAAGACATCACATTACCGCCAAAGCAACCTCCATAGGAATCTCGCGGCTTGCGCTTAGTAGAAGAAGTTACTTCTTCAAAAATCTTTTGGACCTCTTCTGTCGTTAATTTTATCTCTTCCTTTTCTTCTGGGGTTATCTGTGGTTTAGGATGTTGACCGTGCTTTACTTTCTCTATGGGTGCAATAGTCGGCGTACATTCATCTATTTTGGGATACGAAACACAATTCCTACAGGACTTCGACCAACCAGATCCGAACCTTATGTCTCTGAACTCGGTTTCCCATATATCTTTTAAAGACCTCTTAAATAAATTCCCTTGAACCGATATGCTTCCTGATGTTCTTTCGCTCAGACAAGGAATTACGTCTCCATCCACCGTAATCCCACATGAAACAATTCCTGCGGAGCATTTATGTTCATCCTGTAGATTATCTGCTAGGATGTATTTTACGCCCTCTAATTCGCGAATTTTCTTTCTCAAGTAAGAAATCCCTTCAGAACTTAACATAAACTCCGATCCCGTAGTTAACTGAATCTGCCAAGATCTAAACGATTTAGCAATCTCGGCTAACGCATCGAATTCCCAAATGTTATGAGTTCCGAAATTTGTAACCATAACAATCTTGTTGTGTGGAATTTTCGGAAGATACATTGGGTATAAATGGTCTCTTGGGGTGTTCACAGATAACCCAATTATGGTAAACTTTTCCAGTAGTTCTTTACTATGAGCAAAAAATGTACCATTTGTAATAATTCTTACGTCGCAGTTGTAAGACTTTAAAACATCAACTACTCTATTCAATTTATTGGACGAAAGCCCTCCGGGTTCTCCTCCACTTAGGGTGACTACATCGACTCCGTAGGAGCCAATTTCGTGCGCGATATGAATCATATGTTCCAAAGTCGGATGGTCTTCCCTCAAAACATCCTTCGAACCACAGTATTTACAACCTTTGTTACATCTAAGTGTAATTTCCCATATTATGTCCTTTAATTTAAGACTCATTTTCTCGTATCTCCTCTCTAATTTTACTTATTTCGTCCCAATGTCTTGATATAAGCCCCGCCATGTATTCTCTGGTTTCCATGTCAGAGAAAACCTCTAAGTCATTAAAATCTCGAAGTACTATATCCTTTATCTCCTGCCTCTCTAATAAACTTTTCTCTGCTTCCGGCACCGATCTTCCTATTCCATAGTTACCCGGACTATCCGTGTCAAAGGCATAGTATTTTTTATCCTTATCCTTCCAGGGTTTAATACATTTTATGGGCATATCTCTCCTATCGCAAACTATTTAAATCATTAAAATAATATGGGTTTAATGGTCTAGTGGGTGGATAGATCTAGAATTGATAGTCTCCCGATATACTAGACCCTCACCTCTTCAATCTCGTTTCCAAGGAACCACTCTATTTTATCCTTAACTTTTAGGATCATCAGCCTGATTTTCCAATCCATCGGTTCGTTCTCTTGTTCCTCTAAATATTTAAGAGCATTTTCTAGGAGAGATAAACCATTATCTGTAATCCTATATTCTTTATCTTCCATAATATTAAACCTCTTTCTTATTGATATCAAATTTAGTTTTCACCCATTCAAATAATTCGTCTCGATCTTCTGAAGACAAACCTCCAACATACAAACTCATATGTATATAGTGCTTACCTTCATTGTGAATATCTTCTCCAGATGTCCACGTAAATCCTCCAGGTTTTATTTTATCTACCACTTAAACCATACTCCTTAATATCCTGTATCAAATCTACAAGTTTTTCATATTTAGATAATATCGCGATTCCCGCAAGGGATACGTTCGGGTCCCAAGATTCTTCTGCCTTCTTAATGGTCTCATAAAGATCTTTCTGGACCAGTTCTAAATAGACGCGATCTACGGGAGGCTTGGTGGGATAGGTGTGGGTGTGACTTGTTTTAAGGTAGTACTCCTCGTCAAACTGCCCATTCATGTAGGGTTCCACGGTTACACCTCATATATCGGACAAACTCTTTCGTTCGCAATCAGTACTTTTCTAAACCATTTAAACTCTTCGCCGTACCATACGTCCTGTAACAGTCCATCACATTTAAGAAGATTTTCTTCGTTTAATCTCCCTTCGCAGAAACTACAGGGCAATACGTCTCCTCTTACGTTTATATACGCACTAAACAGCGTAGACTCACACGGCTCAATACTCTGTTTCATCTGTTTCTTTATGATGTCGTATTTCGGATGTCTGTCCAAATACCGGAGAAACCGACCAGATGAGCAACTGTCGAACCCGAACCTGATCCAGTTATCGAGGCAATAACTTACTAGCGTATTAAACCTCTCTTGGCTCATCCGGGTGTAACCTTCTCCCCGGCCTTTCTTTTTAAGGGAAAGAAATACGATGGCATTTAAATCTTTGAGTCTAGGATCTGTTTCAATATCGTGGACGGTTTCTAGACAATTCGCGTAGGTCTCCTCCGCTACCAATTGGTGGATATTAACTTGTTTTAATCCTGCGGCAACCAATTTCTCGACAGCAGAGTAGCAAACATTTTTGTCGTCATATCTTGAAACGGCTATGGCTCCACAAACCTCCGCTAATTTAAAAACCCAGGCATCGGTTAATCCCCAGCCATTTATGGTAACGTTTGGTACTACATTATGATCTCTGCAATACCAAAATATTTCCAATAAGTCGGGATTCGCGTTCAGATCTCCAAGTCCAAAGGCAATTTGCAAAACTGAATTTGGCAATTTGTGGAATATGTTCCTGAAAGTCTCAAGACTCATATTCTCTCCAATACCTGTATTTGATTTATAGCAGTGAGAACATGGTTTTCCATTTATCCCATGACAGATGGTGGAGACCTCACAATCTATGAGTTCTGGCCCTATCGGTGAAAACTGAGGATCATCGTTCTTGTCTAGGCCCCATCTACTAAACTTTCCCGTAATATCATCAAAATCGTAGTTGTATGATGGTGTACGGACGGATTTAATGGACATTCGCGACCTACCTCGCTATTGTAAACTCATTGGTCAACTCAATTAATCTTTGATCCTTTAATTCTCTGGCACGTATTTTAATATTGATTAATGTATTTATTAACCTTGACACCATTTCATGATTAATCTCATACATCTCACATCCAGTACCAAATTCCTCTGTTTCTAAATACAATGGTTCTTCCTCATCTCTAAATTTTACAACAAAACTGGAAGAACTACTATTAGATACGAATCCGTCTCTAGTCTTCATGTTTTTATATACTCCTTCAATTCCGCATACGTCTTAAATTTTTCTTTAATCTCATCCTGCGCTATGTTGTAACTTACATTTCTAGATTTGAATATGTATTTTAAAACTTCTTCAGAGTCAAAAGCCAGAAGATTACATACGGGACACAAAGTAGATGGAACTTCTCCTTCCCATTCGTCTTTATCTTTTATTTCGTTTATTAAAACTTTAATTTCTGAGGACAAACAAAATTCATGGAATAAATGCTCGTTTTCACATCCAACCATATCAAAATCGGAGGGTCCTACCTCGAATCCCGCTTCTTCTTCACCACATATTGCGCACACAAACGAACTTGAACTTGAGTTCGACACAAATCCCAATCTAACTATCATAAATATTTCCCTCTTTAAAATCTTTTATGATTTTGGCTTCAACCATTTTGTTTAACATTTCTTCCAGTTTTTCTCTTTCTTCCTCGTATACTTCTAAGGATATTTCTACTCCTTTATATTTTACTATAAAAGAGGACGAACTAGAATTACTCACAAATCCTTGTCTAACCTTCATTATTGCAAATCTCCTCGATAATCTCGTCTACAGTTTTACCAGACTTCTTTAGCAGGTACTCCTTTAAAGAGTTTGCGCTTGCTCGGCAGAGTGGACAAAACTTCGACGCAACTCTTTGTGGATCAGGTTTTGTTTTCTTGAAAGAGAAATGTTCTCTACAAAGTAAGTGTCCTTTTTCGCACCTTAATAGATCTCCCATCGATGGTATCTCATCCCAATCCCATCCTTCTTCCATCTTTCCGCAAAGATTGCAGATAAAAGAACAGGAAGAAGAATTACTTACGAACCCAACTCTTTCTTTCATATTCGCTCCGCTTTCACCTATTATAAAAGTCAAATCTCCACTTAAATCTCTTGGACTCTCCGCCGTCGCGAAGGATATAATCGTAAATTTCTCCCAAGAGAGTTCCCTGCTCATCTCCGAACTGGACAGAATTTTCTCCTGGCGCGAGAGCTTTGGTCTTTTTCGGGGACCAATACATTCCTCTGGATTCTTCTAGTTCTTTTGCCTCTTGGCACATAAGAGAGATTACGTCTTCGAGAGTCTTGAGATTTATCTTCTCGTCCTTATGACTTTTCCGAAATTCTTTTCCCACAATTGGAGAATATTCTTCCTCATATTTCTTTATAAGACGTGAGTTTTCTTTTACGAACTCACAAAGATGGAGTCTCTCTTTAGTTTTATTCTCAATAATAAAACTGGTGGAGCTACTATTAGACACAAATCCAGATCTAGTAATCACGGCGATCACCTATGTATATCCTTCCGATTTCTATGGTTTTTAATTCTAAGTTTTCTAACCGAGTCAACGAAGATTCGAATTTATCATCCGATTCGCTGGTTATTGTAATCCGGACCTCTTTTAGATTCCCTCTGGCGTCATACTCTTCTAACCCATGCTCCTCAAATCTATTTGCCACCTTTTCAATCCAATTGGTCATCTCCTCTTTGAACCTGTTTATTAAATCAAATTTATCCGTTCCCTTTCCACTGATTATAAAGGAAGAAGATGACGAATTTGATACAAATCCAGATCTAGTAATCATTTTCTATTCTCCCAACCCATCAAGAATCCAAATACAGCAACAAAAACTATTCCTAATCCGAAACTCCAAGGTCTAAGATCAAATAATCCGTTAGGAGACGGAATTGCATCTCCTAGATAAATAACCCTTAAAATTAGGAATCCTACGACACCTATAATTAAGGCGACGACTTCGTTATTTTTCATCTTCCCTCCCATAACATATCAATAGCAACAGCATATTTCTTTCTCATTCTGTCCGCCGTCTCTGGCGGAAGTCCTCTCATTCGGCAGTCGCTTGAATTGTGCGCCACGTCTTCCCACTTTACGTTAACCGCTATTTTACCTGCGGCGAGGACTCTCTTAAGGTAGTCCACATACGGCTCGTTTTTAATATGAGTAAGAGCTACTAACGCACTCACTTCCTCTTCTGTCATATCTATTCTGTCTGTGATATCAGAGATGGTTATCTGCGGGCAATCTTCGAGTACATCATGAAGGACCGCAATCACTCTTTCGGGTTCGGTTTTCATTTGGAGCATTACATATAACGGATGAAGTATATAAGGAAGTCCAACTTTATCTAACTGCCCCACATGGCCCGCAACAGCGATCATAATCGCAATATCAAGTCTTGATGTTCCTTCGACGGGTTCTATTCTCGGCATACCTACACCTTGTCTCTACTACTATTTAATCCTGGCGGCACTAATATCTCATCACGTAAGGCAATCTTTTCTCAACAATTCCTTTTGCCGATTCTACGTCCCCTCTATAGATATGTAACGAATCGTTTTTATCTAATAATCTATATATTTTACAGTTGTTGGGTCCATACACGTATTTATTCATCATCCAGGTAATCGCGATTAGATTAGGTTGCCACGCATTAAATAGATCCCGAGACCTCCAATCTAAATGAAGATCCGCGAAGTTAACTTCGTTTTCCTCTCCGATCCAGCGGGACCATATGCGCTGCATGCAGGGTGAAGCGTTATTTACAACATCCGCTTCTGGCTCCCATGTAATCGCCTGAGACCTGTTAGAGGCAATCCTATTGTTTATCTGATCTTCTAGTTGGTCTCTTAATACTTTTAGTTGGTCTACGGTTTTATTTTCGCTTTTATATTGAACTATCCTTTCTATGTACAAATATGTAAACTTCTTTTCTTCGGGCCAATCGTTATATCCAGCGAGAAAATCAACATCAAATTCTCGTTTATATTGGTCAATAGATTTAAAAGAAAAATCTGGATGTAAAACTCCATTAGACATCTGATCTATAGCATTTCCCGTTAATTCTATTACTTGACAGGAGTCTTTTATATATTTAGGTTCCTCCACAGAACCGAATATAACATCCGTATTTGATTTTAAGACATTATTTATTGCGGTTAACCACGCTACATTAAAATCTCCCGATTTTACCATATACATTTTAGATAGCTTCATCCCATTCCTCATATTTAATAATAATTTTATTGATTTCTTCTTGCGTCCAAGGCGGTCTCTTGTATAATGAATCTACCAATATTACATCTTTTTCTCTAAAAATTGAAACAATCAGATTGTTTAGAATCAACTTGTGAGAAACAGACATTTTACACCTCTCTTTTGGTTCACCCCACAAAAGAAATAGACGAATTAAAAAGACTTAAGACGAATGACATAGCAATAAATATAAAAATTAAATACATGCTAAGGGCAAATACGTCAGCGCAAAATTCTCTTTTATTCGGAACTAATATACCCGCAATAAAACTTATGGAAGCGGACCCAGTAAACCATAGAGCCATTTTAATGCAAGAAAGTTCTAGAATCATCCGAATAACACTCCCATAAGCATTTCAAACAACCCTGTAACTATAAAAATCGCAGCAACAGCAACAGCGACGAGAAAATTAGACCTTTGGTGTAAAAATATTGAAATCACATTAAAAATCATCCCAATCACTATTTGGATCATCCCAATCAAAACAAGATTCATATTAATTACCTCCTTATCATTTCCGATCTTTCAATCATCTTTCTTTCGCCAGAAGAAATCCATCTCTCAATTCCATAATACAGAGAAATTTTACCTAAATCGGCATCAATATCTTCTTGAGTCCAAGGTTTATTCATATAAATAGAATCTATTAAAATACCGACCTCATCACAAATTGAGATAACCATGTGGGAGGGAAATGTATCGCACACCGCAAGTATGGTCATGGCGCACGCTCCACCACTTTTAACCACTCTTTGGGATAAAATAAATATTGATTAGTATCTAGGACTTTAATGTATACGTCCTTCGAGTTCGGAGTTAAAATGTTGTTAACTCTAGCCCGCTTCCCTGCCAGACTATTTCCATCGAAATCTTCTCCTTTAATTATGAGAACTATATCGCAAACTTGGAAGGACATGGATTATGCTCCATATTTTGACAATTCGTCATCAATTGTCATTAAATCTCTCGCAATTGAAGATCTCTTTTGGAGAAGTTCCGATACCTCTTCAATGAAAAGGTATTCTCCTTTATCGAATATTTTTATTTTGCCTTTTTTCTCCTTTTTATTACTTCCATAAGATGTAATTATAAGAGTCGCATATTCGGCATCAGATCTAGATTTTAACCAACGGACCAGAACAAAATAGGGAAGAATCTTCCATAGAGAGCGATACAATTTTCACTCCTCCCCGTCGTCGTCATTCTCATAATACTCTTTATCGAAGTCTTTTGAATAAATTCCAGGCGACGCCATAATATCTCGTTCCTCGTCTACAAAATAAAATTGAATACCGACAAACTGCCATTTTCCGGGCATCACCCCTTCGGTTTGGCTCTTGAAAGACTCATACAATTCTTCTACGGTGATTCCTTTTCGCAGACGTTCCATGATTTCTTTCATGTTAGTACTTCCTTAACGCCGACAGCGCCCGCGAGAGGTCCATAGAAGCCCTTCTAACCGCACCAGATTCTTTGGGGCAGGACGGAATATGTGTATATTCCTTTTCTCCAACAAAATACCTTACCGTTATTTTCTGTTCGTTCTGGAGTTCTTTTACCCGATCTAAGAATCTTTTAGCCTCTTCGACCGCCGTTTTTAGTTTCTTTTCATCCATAAATTAATCTCCTCTTAAATACTTCTCTCTATCTTCCGTCACCATCCAAGAAAAATCATCCTTGATAATTCCAGAATCTACTTTAGACTTATAGCCATTAAAATTAGGATCTCTGCACCCGTGATCGCTCATCTCAAAGGAGAAATTTGTATTAGCGCATCCCGATCTACTTCTTATTTCATTCCAGATGGATTTATCAAGGATAAAACCTCTAATAATTTCAAAAAATGATTCAAAATCAATATTAAGTTTAGCCGCCTCCCTCATATAACAAAGATGATACTCCCCATTTTTATTAGTAGCGATCTCCTTCGCCATTTTATCGATAAACCAACTTCGGATTTCTTTGGACATACCCTCTCCCTCCTCAATTACTACAAAAATGTCTTATGTGTGAACTGCAACGTTCGGCAAATACCGAAAATAATTCTCCGGCTTCTCTATTTATTACGTGTCCACATACGGGACACTTAAATTTAGAAAGGTCTTCTATGTAGTGCCACACATCTAACGCCATATTAAAGAATATGTGGGATTAGTATTAATAGTTTGCGAGGCAATTACTACAACCAATTATATCGCCTTCGAAAGACAACATATCAATCCTTTTGCACATCGGACACTCTTCTTCAACCCAAGAATAACATCCAATCTTTAAGCCTTCTAAAGGCTCAACAACGTGGCCTTCTTTGAATCTTGTAACATCTACGTCTCGCTGCCACAGAACCCTTATATCTATCCAATCGTAGAGGTCTAGCCCCGATTTCCAAGCTAACTTCTTGGCATCTCTCGCGGTCTTAGCGACAATAGAAAACCCCTCACATTCGTCCGGATCGGGTTTAACGAAATAACACTTAAGGGTCATTAAACACCACGTTCTGTAGTTGAAATTTAGGTTCCGTCCTGGTTATTACCAAGATCCCATTATATCTCTTCAAATCAGATTTAATTAAGATATTTGTATAATCTCGCAAGTCTAGTCTCATATCTTTTGGGTAGTCTCTTGGTATGTAGGAAATGTAGTCTCCCTCTGAGATTAATTCTTTTAACTCCTTTGGTGCATTGTTGAAGTTCCAAAATTGGATGAATTCTTTCATAGCTTTTTCTCCCTTATTTGATTATGCGAGTCCATTAACACTTTAGAGTGAGGTTCCCCATCGGGACCTAATAGAGTAAAAACTTCTCCACACGCCAGACTTTCTAGGTTAACCTCGGATATATTTTCTCCCCATTTTAGGGTTCTTGCGTTATCAAAATAATATTTCGGATTATAACCTTCGTTCATCTCATCACCTCCCTCGCTAATACTCTTTCTGATAACTTCTCCTTCTTTTCGAGGATTTTATTTATGCGGGCCTCGATTACACTGTTACTGTTTAATTCATAAAAAGTCATAGGGTGAAGTTGGCCGCGCCTATCGATTCTTCCTCGGAGCTGCTCCATACGGCTAAATGTCCATGAAGAATTTATAACAATCATTGATGAACAAAATTGAAGATTTAAACCTTCCTGGGCTTTTTCTGAAGCTAAGAGAATCCTAGTATCTCCTCTGAACTTCTCAAGTTCGTCTTCAGTGTCATAACTCCCGGCAACCATAGCGCAGTCCTCATTTGTAAGACACCTTTTTACGAGTTCCAGAGCTTTTACATAGGTTGAAAATACAATGATTTTTTCTCTGCCCGATTCTTCCAAAATATCTTTTACCTCTAGAAGTCTTGGTGTTAATTCTATGTCTTCTGGTTTAATTTTGCCTTCTAATAGTTCTTGAACTTTGCTTGGAATATATTCAATAGACTCATTGCTATTCCCCTCGATCTGACTCCACAAGTCTAGACCTCTCGGTGCGTCCAAAACCGCTATCGGGAGGAGCGATGGGCTTATGAGATTTTCGCGGCTATACGTGAAGTATTTAAGAACATTATTTGGGTCCTCTTTTGCCAGTTCCAAGAGTCTTTTTTCTATTCGTTTCTGCTCCTTGGAGAGTTCTACGGTTCTTGTAATTATTGAAGTTGGTGGCAAATTTAATACTTCGCGTTTTTCTTTCCGGATCATAAGGGGTTTAATAAGTTCTCGGAACTCGTCTACATTACGTTCTCCCCGGATTTGCCAGTAAGATCTCCCGTTAGAACCTTGTCTTAGTTCTCTGACAAGGAACATTTCTGCAAATTTTTCATAAGACGGGATAAAGCCCGGACTAACTATATTTAATATTGTATAAAATTCTCCTAAATTATTATCAATTGGTTGTCCCGTTAAACCTATACAAGAGAACGTCTTGCTTCTTAGATCTATGCAGGCTTTTGTTCTCTTGGACTCCCTGTTTTTTATACGCATAACTTCGTCAAATATTAATAATCCATTCCTGTTTAAATACAATTTAGCTTTATCAAGATCTGTTTTTTGTCTCATTAAGTCATAAGAGCAGATAACATATTGGCACTCTTTTGCGAGTTTCCACTGCTTCTCTCTTTTCTCTCTTGATCCATCGATTACTATTCTACTTGGATCTAGATTATTAAACTTTTTTAATTCTTCATACCACTGGCCTCTTAATGAAGCGGGGCAAACAACAAGATTTCTTTGTCCCAAGTAATCTGCATACCCTATTGCGGTCGGTGTCTTGCCGAGGCCTATTGATAGGGCTATTACGCAAGATTGGGCATTTTTAGTAAACTCCAAAGCCTCTTTTTGATAGTCAAGTAACATTTCATATTTAAAATTGTCTTCAAAAATTCTAATGGGTCTAAACGCTGTTTTTTGATTGTATTCCTCTAATACAGCTTTTGAAGGTTGTATCCCAAAAGACTCCAACACTTTAATTACGTGAGGTTGAAACTCTCCTCCGCGAGCCCAGAAATGACCCAATGGATTGAATGTGAATCCTAATACAGATAATTTATTTCGTAGAGAGGTAGAGCTATCTGTAAGGACAGCTAAAACTCTCTCTTTGAAGCCTTGAGGCGTTCCAAATTTCATTTCCACGGTACGAACCCCAATATACCCATATACGTATATCCAATTAACCCATCTGGATTAGTAGTAATAATGTGGTCTCCAATGCCTTCTCCACCATAATCTTCTCCACTTACAAGTTGAGTAGTTCTATAGAATTTATATAATGCTCGCGTTCCGCTCATGTGAGTGGCATATACCCACATCTCAGGCTCAGTTGCATTAACCCAACATTTACTATTAAGTAATTCTTTTAGACTATCCGTACTCGTTACAAATGTATTATCATAGTTCTCTGTAAAAGGAGCAACTACGTGATACAGTCGCACCATCCCTGGTTCCCACGACGAGTATACTTCGCAGACCGGTTTAACCGAATATAAATGATTTCCTATATGGGTGGTTGTTTCAGTTATTTCAACCGTCGTCTGCGTGCCATCGACCATGTTCATCATAAAAATGAACACAAGCGCTCCAATTATTTTCCTCATGGTATATCCTCTCTTAATCAAATTCGTGTCCACATCTTTTGCAGGCCCAAAAAGCTTGCGAATAATCCATTTCTATAAGTAACTCGATCCAAGTATATCCGCATTTAGGACATTTAGCTGGAAAATTAATTAAACACATTAGGGTCACCTAAAACAATTATGTTCCGCCCTTTCTTCCATCTCTTGTATATAAGAAATAGTATATTGACTCATTAACCAATCATACCTATATTTAATCTCGCGAGCATCCCACAGTGCATGATGTTCAATTTTATCTGGCAGATTGGGTAATACAGGATTTACACATTCTGTTGCCATCTGCTTTAAATCTAAACAATACTTTGGCCATCCCACGGGCAAATCGATCATGCGTCCGAATAATTGGCACAATACAACCCAATCATAGTCACTGTAGTACCCAATCCAACTGGGATTGCTCTTCTGACTAACAAATTCCACAATCTCTTTAGCGATAACCCTTCTTCTCTTCCCTTTACTAAAATCCAGGTGCTTTATCACATTATCATAGACCCAATCATCCGCAAGGCTTAATGCGAGTTCAATCTGATCCACTACAGCATAATATTCTCTTCCGTCTTCCGCAACAATTCCTATACTCAAAAGCTGAATGGGATAATCGGGACCCGCTTCTATGAATTCGGTGTCTAAAAAGTATTTCATCTTTTTGCCTTCTTTCTGTTTCCAATAATATCATAGTCATGTGTATTTTTTTCAGGAACATCACACCTATGAGCATACTCAGTTGTCTTCCCGTTAATTTTACATTTACCTACATGATCAAAAGTATATAGTTCTTTCCACAATTCACAATTTCCACAAATTCCTTGAACAGGTTTCGCTCTAAAAGCAACTAGCACATCTCCATCTCCTTCTCCAGCCAATTTAAGAAATCTGCCACATGTTCCAAACCATACCCCGCTTTCCTCGCTCCAGGGCTCAGGAATTCTCTATGGGCGAATTCATTGAGAACCATTGGATAAGTTCTCCCTTTATTTTCGGGGCGGTCTAGTTCGTCCTGAAGGGCTCCTTTCAATTCCTCTTTGTGTTTCTTGCGAAGGATTTTAGAGCTATCTGAGTTTTCCATTAATTCGAATATTAAAGCGTATATTCTTCCCTTATTCATTGCTGAACCTCGTCTCAATTATTATTCCTTGTTTTTCGGCGTGTCTATATGTAGAAAATTCACACTCTTTTAAAAGAAAAAGTTCCGAGTCAGAAACAAAAACTTTTTCTCCTAATCGAACAACCAGGGCCGTGATAATGCTTTTCGTAAATTCTAACTCTGCTTTTAAATGTTTTGTCTCAATGATTTCTTCACAAAATCCCGCTTTTAAGGCTTCAATTTCATTTTCTAGATCTTTGGACGACATCTCAAATCTCCATTTGCATCTGTTTTATCTCCTCAATCAATCTATTTAACTTTTCTGATCCTTTTATTTTTAATGTTTTATCTCCTAACTTCTTCCACCAAAATTTGTGAGGTTTAAACAATCGATGAATTTCTTCATGACAATGGGAACAAACCCACATTTTGTTAGAAACCGTAGGGTTGAAATAATATTTCATCGCTTTAATTATAGCAATAGGAATAATATGATGTTTTTCTATATTGTCGTGAAGAACGGAAGATTTACATTTTTCACATATGGGCACATGGATACCTCCTATTCGTCTCTTCGGATCTCCATATCTATATCGGTATATAACTTATAGGCGATTTCGGAATTTGGTCCAAATAGTACTTTTTTGGAATACCAATGCAGCAATTCCCTTAAAAATTTAGCATCTTCGTCACTAAATGTTATACCGATCATTCTTCTCCTCCAATAGCCCGATCTATTTCAGCGTGTAAACGCAGGGTCGTGTAAGACTCATGTCCAAGGGCAACCGCAGAGTGTTTGAATAACAACGCTCTTAGAAATCTGGCATCCTCATTATTTAAAGTTATGTTAACCATTCAAACCGTCTCCGGAGCGTTCCTATAATACTTTATCGCATCCACAAAACACCTTTGTTCTATCATAAGTTCAATAATTTCCGAGTCCGACAAATTCTCCTTAATACCATCATTTATTGTTTCAAGCGAACACGCTGCAACCTCGCCAAATTCTAACGTTTCGTGTAAAATTTTATGCTCCGCGTCGAATTCTTTCCAAGAAAGTTTCCGTGGTCTGAGAAGGTGGTCGTATCCAAGCTTTTTAGAAAGAATTCGTACTACTTTATCGGCGTATTCCGAATCCCCACACTCTCGCTCTATAAATGTACCAATTAATTCTATAAAGGATATGTCGTCTTCATATTTGTCTCCCCAGTCTTCTATTTTGATGTCTTCAGAATTTGGTTTATTGGTTCCGATAACATATGATTTCGTTATTCCATAAAACCAATCGAGAGGGCTAACGGGTCTCATATAGCTCATTTAGAATCACCTTAATTTATAGGGCATACGTTTTAATACTATTTATTCCTTCTGGCTTGAAATATGTGGTACCTCTTCTACCCAGATTCTAACATCATATCTAGAACCCGGCGCTAACCATCCTAGTTTGTTTGCGATATCATACGCCCCTCTATAGGCCTCATCATATGTATCTGCCGTACAAAGCGGACTATCATTAGCCATACCCACAAATTTTGTTACCAATTATTCCACACTCCCCTGATATTCATCGCTTCAAAGAAAACATATGTGGCCACCATAAACCAATTTCTATCCTTGTAAAACCCAATAGCAATAATCCCATTGGAAATCAACCACACACCGAAACCGATAGCCCTGAATAGCGCCGTAGGGTCTGACGTTAAATACGCCCCACTCATACTTAAAACCATCGCTAGGGCATACCAAGGTTTAGTTTTTATTTCATGGATTAATTCCTTCCATACCATCCACTTCCTCCCACTTCTTTTTAAATTTATCAAGTTCCTCACGGGATTTATCTAGTGAGTTATTTAAATTTTGAAGATAATAAGTAGTATTATCCAACAAAGCGCTGATTACCCCAAGGTTATAACTTCTCTTTTTGATTACTTCTAACTCTTCTTCGGCAATTTCCATCTCAATACCCCTTCCTCGGGCGCCCATTGTCACATAAATCAGCGTTGCAATTCTTTTCGGCGCATAATTCATAATAATGGCAATCTTCGGGAAACGGGCAATAGGAAAACGCCTTATTAATTTTAAGAGATCTAAAGATTTCTATCTTTGGAAGAAATATGGAATCTTCAAAGTAATCAAAATTTCGACTTTTTAGCTCTTCTCTTAAAATAGAGAAGATCTTCCCGTAAGCGGTGCAAATATCTTCCAAGTTTTTAACATCGGATGAAAGGGACATGAAACCACCTATCCAGAAATACTAAGTATTAAAGAGTCACCTGCTCTAGCATTAGAGATCATTCTGTCTAATTCGGAAATAATATCAGATTTTGTAGCGTAGTCCTTTGACAGGAAACTTACGTCAAATCCACGTTCCTTTAGTGTTGCTGCAAAATTAATCATTTCGTCTTTATAGGTTGTTACGAATAGAGCGCGTTTCATGTTGACTCGCCCTGAGTAAACGTAGTAGTTTTTGAGCAGTCTTTACAGTGCCATCTCGCTATAGGTTTGTTGCATTCCTCGACCCAGAAATTCCCTCTGACAGAACCGCAATGGCTGCATCTTAAATTGGCCTGGTCTGCATCTATACAAGTTTTACATCTATATGCGCCGCCAGCCGATGTTAGGCTTAAATCCTCGTTAAATACTCCGCAAGACGGATCTTTAAATTTACCCGTTCCATATAAGTCTACATATCCTAGCGACTGACAGTTTTCGCACAACTCAACGTCGTTCGTATCTATTTTAACCAGAATTTGCCTCATTTAATAACCCCTCTTCCTTCATCCTCTCAATATCTTTTGTCGAAACTCCAGCCGAAAGTAACATAGCTTCTGAGCGCTCTCCGGGACAATCAAAAACAGAGACAAGGCACTTAAAGCCTTTACCTTGTCTCCTATCACAATCTAGTTTAGAACAGAGTCTCATTGGATATAATCCTCAATTCTCGTAATCTGCGAGATATTAATAATACTACCATCATCTAATTCGTGCCATCTAACGGGACCTAATCCTATATGTTTAAGAAAATCGTCTACCGAATCATAATTAATATCCCGAAAATAAGTTTTATCCGAGAGATAAATAAGAATAGCCATCTTCCTCAGATCCTATACGTCGTAATCTCTAGTTCTCTAATATTCGCTGCCTCTTTCTCTCTAAATCTTCTGTTTATCTCAGACAATCTCTTCCCTGCTTTATAAGCAATATTCATCATATCTTCCATGTCGCTAATAGAAATTGCTTCATTAAAGGCAGGTACGTCCTCCTTGCAGACTTTAATCTTGTAAGTAACAAAATTAGACTCCTCAAAGAGATCACAATTATAACTAGACTTATCCATAAAGAGAATTACTTCTCCAGACTTATAAACTCGGGGATAACCTCTAAGATATTCTTCGGGAAGATGTTCCTTTGGTAGAACTCCATCTGCTTTTATAAGAACCCTGTAGTTCTCCACAAATGGCTTGTAGTCTCCACATTCATACACTACCTTCTCAGGAACATCTCTTGGAAGGTCCCACTTAAATTCCATGTTGGTCATGTCGTCTCATTCCTCCAATTTTCTTAACGGAAGCGCTCTGTTCTCCTGCGATTTATCCCATTCAGATCTGAGCATCACGGAAACTTCAAAAGTTTTCGAATCCTCGATTGGTTTGTTAGGATGGTCTGGTTCCAACCACTCTTCAAAAACTAGGTTGTCTCCGGGTTTACCTTCCATATTTTTCACAATTTCTTTTGGAATAGTAATTGTCCCGTCAGAATTAATTTGTGGCATTATACCGCACTTCTCCTCACTGTTCTCTTCTTATATTTGCGTTTTATTGGTGCAAGATTTTCAATCTCAGAGGAGTCTTCCTCTGAATCGTCCTCTTTCCTCAACGTCCCTTTTATCCTGCTATGTTCTATATAGTTTTCTGCCGTGACGAGTTCAGACGCGAATTTTCCATGATCTAATACAGATTTTATAGTTAATAAATGTTCCGCTTGAAGTTCTCGGATAGCGTTGGCGAGCTTTTCCGTTGCTTTATATGTTTTATTCTCATATAGGGAATCTGCGGTTACTATTCCTTTTTTGTTTTTCTCTTGAATGCGGAGGTAGAGACGAGAGGCGTAAGAGGACAACATAATTATACTCCCTTAAGATCAAATGTGGAAATTCTAGTCTCTCCATTGTGTTTCTCAAACACGACAAGAGCCAATGGTTGAGGCAGTCCCTGCGTCGCTCCGCTAAATTTAGGACGACCACGGATAAACTTAATTTCTTTGGCCTTCATACAATATTCATGCCACCAATTGGTATTTGTCCTGGCGGGAATCAACATCACAATGGTTGTAGTACAATATTTCTGAGATTCTTTATAACTCTTTATTACCCAATCCTTTAGTTTTCCGTTTTTATCTCCATAAGGCGGGTTTAACCAACAAGATCCTTTCCATTCTTGTATTAGGGCGTTATCTGTCTCGGAATAAAAAAGATCACACTTCTTGTTAGACTCACTCGCGGCCAAATCCCAATTAAAGTGAAACTCCTCATCCAATTTATTAAAAAGTTCATCTGGCGTCTCCCAATCTTGTTTTACAGAATTAAATTTACTATCAAAGTTTACCATTTACAATCTCTCCATAACTTCTAAAATTCTATTGGCTAAAAATTCAATTACAGGTGGACAAACTGCGTTTCCATAGGATTTTACTCTATGTCGAGCCAACCGTAAGGGAACCCCATCGCCCATTCGTATATTTGGGATATTCTTAAACCACCAAGACCCGCAAGCAATACTTCGGTTGCCAAACTCGGTTGATGCCTGTTTCTCGACGCTGCATATGCCTCCTTCAAAGAAAGGTCTCTGTAGTCCCTTGCTGACGGGGTAGGCAACGACAAAGATCCGATCCCTCTTGTGAGGCGCACCAAAGGCTCTCGCCGGAAGCACTTCCCATTCTGCATTATACCCGATGGAGGCCAAGTCTGATAAGATTCTCCCGAAGATTTCCCCTTTTTCTGCGGTAAGCAGCCCTCTAACATTTTCCAGGATAAACCAGTCTGGTCTAAGACCGCAAATAACGTTAAAGGTTTGGGGCCACAAGTATCTATCGTCGCTTGATCCATTGCGTCTTCCGGCGAAAGAATAGGGTTGACACGGCATTCCTGCGCAGATAATGTTGGGTTTTTCAAGTTCATTAATATCAACTTCTTTAATATCAGTATATCTTTTGGTGTTTGGATAGTGCTTTTCTAATATAGAAATACAAAATGGATCGTTTTCTATTTGCCATATGGTTTTAAAAAGGTTAGAAGTGCTCTGAAATCCAAGTTCGAATCCACCTATACCAGAAAAGAGGGAGCCAAGGGTTAAAGTGATATTCTTCCCTCCTGTTTCTTCCAGTTTAAACCGTTTCTCTCCACTAATCCTTTTATTTCGTCCAAACTTTCTAAATCTGGATAATCTGGAAAAACCGTTGTGCGGATCTGTAGTGGAATATCATACCATTTGCACAACAAAATTACATTTTCCGCATTTTCCCAAGAATCCTCAACACCAGTAAGTTTAAAATAATTCTCTTCTCCATAAGTTTTCATATCCAGGAAAACTTCATCAATTAATTTCTCCCTCATTAAAAGATCTAATTTTCCCGAATTATATCCAGATGTTTCCAACCCCACTTTGAATCCTATTAGGTGACAAAATTTAGCAATTTCTTCTACAGCCGCAGGCTGGAGCATTGCTTCTCCGCCGGAGAAAATCACCTCTGAAATCAAATAATTATCTAATATTTGTTTCGTTATATCTCTAATGTCTACGAAACTTTCCCCAGATTGTAACTCTTTGTTGTGGCAATAAAAACATTTATAAGGACAACCTCGGAAAAATAAAATTAATGAGGAATGATTGGAATCCGAACATGAGAGTTGGGACCCTCCAAAATTAACTAGCACGCTCGATTACTCCTTTAATTCCCCTAAATTTCTCTCCATCGAACATATCATTTACGGTATAAAATTTGTCATCAACCTGTAGAACCGGAGCAGACATAGTAAAAACTCCGTTGGAGTATAGCTCGGTTTGCGATTCGGGGGTTCCCATATCTACTACTTCAAAAGACTCTCCCGCTCTCATTAGGATATCTTTCAAAAACGAACATTTTGGACAATTCTTTGTAAAAAAAAGTTTATATTTCATATTTCAGTCTCCTCTTAAATTGAATATCTCTTTCGGTCCATCAACTCTTCTTTCTTGCCTGCATTCCATCCGCTCACAGCTTGCAGGTAGCCCGTAACTCGGCTGATAAAATCTACATTTTTAGAGCCGCAGTTTGGGCAAACATGCCTTAATCCCTTGTTTGTTTTTGAGCAGTCCAAGCAAATTGTCATATCTCTAGTAACATCAAAATAGCCAATTTGAGTATTCCGAGCAGTCTTGTTTACGAGATCATAGAGCGCTTCGGGATCGGGATCTTTCTCCCCAAGGAATATATGGAAAATATTCCCACCGTCGAGGATAGGGAAAAATGTTTGTTCATAATTCATCCGCTCAACAAGAGAAACGTCGGCATTTGGCGGTAGCATTGTGCCATTCGTATAATATATTGGTAAATCGTTCATCTTGTTTATACGAGACAACGCCCCATTTACATCTCCCTGGACAATATTTTGTGTAAAAGGTCTGTATTTTTCGTTAAGAAGATCGGCCACCGCAAATCGTTGTGCCACTGATTCGGCAGGCGTTCTTGCTACCGCAATTTTGATCCCGCTCTCTTTCTCTAACTCTCTAGCATAATTTTTCATCTCCAAAAGAGCGCGAATAGCTAATCTATATGCATCCTTGCTTTCATGTAAGGCAAACCCCGTATGATGCTTTACCATTTCATTAATTCCCACGACGCCAATCGTATAAACAAGGTCTTTTAGCAAATATGCATCTGGAAACCGTTTTCCGCTTTCGTGATCTAGTGATTTTTGGGTAAGGAATGGAAGCCGATCCGCCTGTAAAATCCTTTTCATCCAAGATTGTTTGATCTTAAAAACCTTAATAGCATCGTCCATTATCGATTTCAAGTTCTCGAATAATAGATTGTCATCTCCATTAGATTTATAGGAAGCTCTAGGGGCGTTTACGGTAACTACCTGCCACGAACCCATTGAAAAATGTTTTCCATCAACAAAGTTTAACTTGTCTTCAAATTCGTTATCCGTTTCCTCATTATCCGAGAATTGATACGCGCAACATTGATAGCAAGAAATTCCCTTCCCCGCTCCTCGGTATTCCGGCATCTGGTTATCGAAATATGGAGTTCCAAATTTCGCTGCCAACTCTATTGATAATCTATATAAATCATCATATTCCGAGTTGTTCATAAAAAATGGTTCCATATTAATTTCGGGTTTTGGGAAATTAAACGGCTTCCCAAGATAGTCCCCTTCCAACATTACTTCCATTAAAGCCCTAAAAGTGGTTTGAGCCTCAGTCTCGAAATCTCCATAGGTCTGATTGTTCCAAATTTTTCCCTTATAAACTGGAGAAATATCGCGCCACATTTCCGGAATACCAGGAGACAGTTGTAGAGAAGAAAATACTATCTGGCCACCGCGAGCGACCTGGACCTGGGATGTCTCGTAGATTAATTCTTGCATAAGCTGTTTTATTTCTTTATACTCTAGCCCGCGCATGTATGGAGCAATAAATGGTATAAAATTATAAAATCCTTGTCCGCCCGCGCAATTTGTTTGTCCCGCGGCAAGTATTTTTACTGCATGGAGAATAGCCACGGAAGGTTTCATTGCAGGACCAGCTACCGCGGCACGAATACCTTTTCCGTCGGGAAGAAATCCCGTCTTAAAGAAATAACGCAAATCCCAGTCAGCGCAAAAAGGTCTTGTGCCAAAATATTCAAGGTCGTGGATGTGTAGATCTCCGCCTAAATGTTTGTCCGCTAACTGAGGCGGCATAAGCAACAAATATTGTTCCTTTGAAACCTTGTCGGCCTTCTTCTTGTGGCTCGTTTCAGGATTTCCCTGAACGTTGGCGTTCTCGTTCCGCTCAAATGAATTTTGGTCTCCCACATCGATCATGAAGGCGTCGTATACCGGCAATCCTACCCGTGTTGATCTTTTTCTGTAGGAATCATATCTCATTATGTCTTCTTTGTTTTTAGATTTTTGGCTTTTTTCAAGTAAAATTTGATTCGCAATTTCTCGGACCAACGAAGAATTTATTATTGAGTGTTTCTTGAAATTAATTCTCCTTTCTACTTCTATCGCTATTCCTTCTGCTTCTTCTCTAGAAATTCCATCAATTTCAAAGAACTCTTTAAGCGCGGCGGTTTCCTTTATAAGTTGATTAGAAATAGCGGCGCGGTCCCAAGGTCGATGTAGGCCACTAGACGTTCGTACAAAAATATTATCCATAATGATTAACCTCTATAAATTAAATTAAATTAAATTAAATCGTCCTCAAATTCGGGCAGCCTTCAAGATAGCTTTACGATGTTATAAACTTGTCGCTCAGAAATCTAACTCAGTAAAATACTTATCAAATTCTTCTTTGTTTATTAAATCATCTCCCAAGGCACATTCTAAAATCCAATTCTTTACGAATTCTCCCTCGTATGTATGTTCTGGATATTCTTCATAACGTTCATCATACGCCCACAAGTATAACATTAAACGGTCTAGAGGAATTACGGTAACAGTTGTTAGAGTCCCATTACTGATATTACCGTCGCCTATTAAACCGTTTAACATCTCTACCTCACCCATCCCACAGTCTTACTCGCTCGGACCTGCTCACTATCAGATAATTGAGACTTCTTAAGTTTCATTCTTTCCGCAAAATAATCTCCGACTTCTCCCTGAAACAAAACGGCTCCTATGGGAGCGAACCTCCACGCTCTAAGCATTTGCTCATAATTCATGGTATCAATTCGATTCTTTGTAGACTCGTCTATCATTTTAAATCACTCCCAATCTTTGCGCTTCACAATCCGCTGCGGCTTGTTCATTTCTTATTTGCCACTGGAGGCATTCTATCTCGTCGGAGACCAATGAATATTCCAGGTCTAAAGACCTCTTTTTAGCCTCCAAAGATTCAAGGGCAAGGACTTCAGCCAAGGTCTGATCGATTATATAAGCCTCTCTTTCCTTATCGTTGGTTCCCAACTTCTTTTTGTCCGTCGTGTTAATAATACGTGCCCTTAACTTTTTAAGATCGGCTTGAGCAGTCAACACATCTTCGTTGATTTTGTGTAGAGATTTTTTTGTAGCGCCTTTCTTGGCGTATATTTCCTTTATTTCTTGGTTGGTTGGCATATTAATTACTCCTCTCGTAGTCTTTAAATCTTATCTTAGCTATCCTAGACCGATCCGCAGATCGGACAACAATTCCCTCTGGTCTCCCGCCACCACCATCATCTAACGCGGCCTGCGTCCTAGAAATCTTAGTCTTGAGCCAATCATAGGTATCTACTAATCCAGTCGGAATCAAATCTTCACCGATTCTTGGAGTCACAGGAAGTCCTAGACTTTGTAATAGAAATTCATCATAAAATTTCTGCCCTCCGTTATCTCTCCAAGATGCAATTTTTTCTACAGGCATCTCAAGAATTTCGTCTGAGTTTGCAATCATGGCAACATCAAATAGTCGAGCACCCAACAATCCAGTTCCGGTATATTGTTTCCCATTTTTAGTTGTTTTTCCCCCGTATACTTCAAAATAGAATATAGTAACCCAAAGACGAGGGGCTAATCTCTCCGCAATTGGCTTCAAAGTCTCCACTATTCCTAATTGTGGATTCCCTATAAGATCACCTTTAGCATACAACAATTCTTCCCTACTACCAATAATGTATAATCCGTCGGGGAATATAATAATTCTTCCGTTTACCCCATCTATCTTTTCCGTGAGAATTGCTGTCGCGCCATCAAACGGAACCTGCACTTCATCAAGTAGTCTTCCACGATCCTCACCTATTTTATGATAAGTGAGGATGGAAGGATACTTGGTCATGGAATTTACTTTGGAAAGGTCCATGTTTTAAATCTCCTTCGCACACGCTTCCAATTTCACAATGTCGAGACCCGAAAGAATTGTGGCACTATGGGTATAATTATGGCAGTGAGGACAATGTATTTTAAAATATTTAATCTCTACGTCTGTGGTTGGTTTCTCACTCGTATATTTAATAATTTCAATGTCAGGCGATCTACAAGCCTGACAGACAAGAACTATTCTGGCGTACATTTAAGTTACCTCCAAATTTGCCACCATTTCTTCGCGGGTTTGGGTTCGAACCAAAGACCTTCTTTTCCGCAAATATCTACGCCCGGAACGTGGTACCCATAATCTAGTCCCACGCGCAGAGATCTGCAATATTCGGAAAGTTTTGATTGTTTGCATTTTCGTCCTGACTTCCCAGAAACATAACAAGATTCGGGGATCTCTTTATACTCTCCTTCGTTATAAAAAACTTTTGGGTTAGAACACTTGTCTAACGAACCATAGTTATAACTATTCGGTTTATCCCATCTACAATCTCTACAAATTCTATCGACTTTAGGACAGGTCATTTGAGATCAACTCTCGTTAGGATTATAGACACAATCTATTGCATTCTTATCCGACCTAAATCTCAAGAAGCGCGGATGTCTAAAGCGCCCTGTTGGAAATCTGTCATTCGCCTTTATTTCGATAACCTTTCCCAGATACCTCTCTTTATTGTTACTGATCTCTTCCCTAAGAGCGTCGTCCATTCCCGAGCAAGTGCCAAATTCTATTAGTTTTTCGTCGTAAAACTGCCCAAATTTAATGGCCCCAATCCAACCATTATCGTATAATCTAGATGTTGATTCCTCCCCGGAAGATTTCTTTGTAATCTTGGTTGGATCTTCAAAACCCATTATGACGCAATCATGCGTGGCCTCTTTTTTAATTTTAATCCAATCCTTCGCATATGGAGATTTGGTATTTTTCAAAATTATACCCTCTCCTCCATTAGCCACGATTGTATTAAAATATTCTTCCTTGTCTTCGGTGATCGCCGGAACTATACTAAAGTGTTTACTCTCGGCGGCAGAGAAATTGTCCACCAAGACACTTCTCCTTTCTTCATATGAACGGTCTCGTAGATCTTGACCCTTGAAATATAAAATGTCGAATACTCGGTAATCTACCCAGATATTCTCATTTTGAAGTCTTATAGCCTTTTCTGGGAGGGCTCCCATAATTTTTGACACGCGAGTACTTTGACTTTGATCTCCAACTACAATTTCGCCATCCAAAACCGTTCCTTCAAACTCTATATCCATCCCGTTACTCGTAAACAAATCTCTTAAATGCGGGACATTTTCAGTTTTTTCCACAAAAAGGTTATTTTTCACGGAAATATGTCTACTTGTGAACCTGTTTTTACCAATTCCGCAATGTAAAAGGAACCTTTCTCCGTCGAGCTTTTCCTCTCCTACAAATAAATTGGATTTTAACATCTTCTCATTAAATTTACCCCTAGCTTTTCCAGGAGTTAGTTGCTGCAATGGTTCCATATTCGTCTCCTCTACTCACATATCTACCTTGCTACTATTTATACTTATCCTAGTTTAAATGCGCCTTACTCTTCAAAAATTCCCACCTAAAAATTGAGTCTCCGATTACGGGTTCTGGACTCCACCCAAGGAATTCCCTAGCCTTTTTAATGGTTCTCATATTATTAAAAACGGCCCTTTCAAGATACTCAATTTCCGACTCGGAAGAGTCCTCACCCGTATCTTCGTCACTACAGGAAATTATTCCATCTTCTATTCCTGTCTTCAGATCCCTTTGAAAAGCGACTTTAGACTCTATCTCTTTCACTAATTGAGGAAGATCTTCTTGAGATTCCAAGAAATTATCTATGTTGGTAATCTCAAATTCCTTTTCAAGTCCAGTTTCATCGTGAGTATAAATAAAATAGTTACTTTCGTCCACAGTAGCACCCATCTTTTGTGATCTCTCGCGGAACTATACACCCATCCATAATCTTTCTTATTCTCCCAATAAGAATGGGAGGATTATGATCCGTACAATAAAAATCTTCCCCAACCATTGGGACCCGCTCGGTCAAAAGATCTATACAGCCCCAACAGGGACGACCCGTGGGGATTATAGTTACACCACATTTGATGTCGGACATAAAAAAATGATGGGTAGGTTTTCACCTACCCAAAGGAACTATCTTCTCCGATCCTGTCAGATCCGATACAAGGGTGGTTACGTTGGTACCCTGCGGGACTATTATCTTGGAGTTACTCTTAAAGATCACTTCTCCAACTTCCAATTGTTTTAACGTTACTGAAGGTCCCGTAAAAGTTTCATTTGCGGCGGCGTTTACGGTTCGAATCGCTTCTGCTTTAGCCGTAGCGTTCACCGTAATAGCATTTGCATTAGCTTCTGCGGCAATCGTAACCGACTTAGCCAATCCCTCTGCCTCTTTAATAGCGGCCCTCTTTTTACCATCCGCCTGAGTCTCAACTGCGGTAGCAAAATCAATCGCGGCCCTCTTCTCTGACTCGGCCTTAACAATCTCATTCATGGCCTTTTGAACATCTGCGGGTGCGTCAATCTCAGCGATTTCGGTACGAACCACGTCAATACCCCAACTAGAGGTCTCTGATGCAATGGTATCCTTAAGGCTTGTATTAAGTCCCGCCCTCTTACTGTTTGCGTCCCTCAGAGTTAGTCCTCCTACTACATTTCTAAGAGTTGTCTGAGCTAGAGAAACTATCTGAACAGCGATGTTGTCTACATTATACTGAGAATTTTTAACACTCTGTTCATCCCCCTTGATTCTGTAATATACCTGTGCAGATACACCCGCATTAAGATTATCTCCAGTGATTACTTCCTGGCGCTGACAAGTAACCATCTTCTCGGTTACATTTACGAGTCGGATTCTCTCAATTATCGGGATACAGATAGCGAGACCAGAATCAACGTATCTATTAAACCTTCCTGCTCTCTCAATGAGCGCTCTATGTGTTGGTCTCACAAACTTTACACTACTAGACATTATAGCCGCGAATATTCCTGTAAGGAATACGAGAACGACTACCCAAAGTAGTACTTCAAATATTTCCATGTTGAATCTCCTCTAAACAAATTCCCATTACACTTTAATACTATTTAATCCTTCCGCAGGTATTTTTTTGGAATACCCTCACCCTGGTATTGTCCGTTATAAACACTATCAGTCGGAGTTCCTTCAAAGAATATCATCTGTCCAAATGAATCTCCCGGTTTAATTTGAAGGGGAACCTCAGAAGTTCTTACGAACACAACCCCAGATCCCTTATATCCCGCGTCCCACCATGCAGAGTGGACCGAAATACCTCTGCGCGAGAGGGAAGACTTGGGAAGGACAAGGGCGTTAATCGTGGGGACTTTTAAAGATTGTTTCCCTAAGAACAAACTCAGAGTATCCGCCACGAGCTTTTGTTCTGGGTCACAGTCGGCACCATTAAATCGCTGTAACGGGTCATAGGTCTTCTTCGACAGATCTACCGTCTCCATCAACTTGAAAAGAACGGAGGACTCTGGAGGTATCCAGTAATAGAGAAGATTTCCGGCGTCATTCCAAACCTGAGCTATACAGGTTTGTCTAAAAGATTTCTCATAATACCGAACCGGCTCCACATAATCCTCTTCCTTAATCTTTTGGCCCCAAGGCTTATTCACACATCTATAAACCTTATCTAGTCTCACATCCCATCCCTGAGCTTGCATGTTCGATTCTTCCGCATTTAGAAGAAGATTATACTTTTTAATATCTTGTCCACTAAGAATCATAGCATCTCCATTTGATTCCATAAATTTGAGGCCAATCGGTGTCCTACGTGGTCAGCTATATCCTTTCTCTTTTCAATATCTAGAAGATCCGAGAACGGAACCATGTCGGGATGAGTTTTCCTTTCGAAGTCTTTTACGGGGCCATAAACCCATCCCTGTGATGCTTTCATTTTCATCCAATTGTCATGATTTTGTTCTGGTGTCATGTCTGAATGTTCATCAGCATACTTGATGCCATCCAAAAGGCTCTTAATTTGGTCTCCGTTGGCTACCTCGTTATATTGTTGTCCCGCCGCAATTTGATAATAAACCCACCCAATGTGCCGAACTGCCGCGATAAACTTTTCGCGATTCATCTTTACTCCACCTCCATAAACAATTTCAGTCCCTCGATCAACTTTGGTATATCTGATTTAGGAACGTAATACTCGGCTTCGGTTCCCTCTAGAGTGTCGATATCGCGAATAATTACGCTATCTCCATCCTCTACAATTTCTATTCCAACCATATCTTCAGTTTCTTCCGAAACTACAAAATTATCTCTCGTCAACAAAAATCAACTCCTATAGAACTATAAAATCTTATGGGACACTCTTCAAGAATTTGCTTAAATTCCTCAATAGTAAATCTCCTCCCATATTCATCTTTTACAACCTTTATTCTCTTCAACTCAGATTCGGGGATCGCCCAAGAAAACGAGGAACAAGATGAGACACCCGTCTTCTTTCCGTAGGGTTCACTATTAAATCCCAATTCCCTTCCTACCGCGGAACTATTTAAGTCTTCCTCTCTTGGAAGATCACCACAAATGGGACATTTATCGTACCACTCTCTTTTGTGCGCTTCTTGATCAAATGGATTTGCTCTGGAACTATTGACAAGAGATTCTCCACCAATTCTTAATGATTTCATACATGTCCAGCAAAAGAGCCCGCTAGCTGATTTCTTCCCAAGATGTTTTCTCTTTGCGCGGCTTCCTAATGTGTAGTAATTAGTTCCCATCTTTACTCATACTCCAGCGCTTCTAGCAACTCCCGAGATCTTAAAATTATCGATTCAATAGAGTCCCAAAGACGACTTTCAAAGCTTTTGTTTATGACCGCTTTAATCTCAGGCGACCTTGGTTCGTGATTAATTTCAAGCCGTACATGTGTGGTCTGGTCTTCTAAAACAAGAAAATGGCCCAAAACCTTTTCATGAACACAATCTCTTTCTCTGACTATAAGAACCCAACCTTTGAGATCGTAATAGATATCTTCGGGTCCAGGTTTTAACTCTAGAGAAGCAATAAAATTTATACCCTTCGAGATATAAAGGGTATCATTAAATTTTTTAAAGTCACTCATCATTTCGTCTCTCACTCCCACGGTAATCTCGGAGATTTCCAATTAAATCCCGCGGCCTTCTGATGTCCATTTCCCTTGTATTTCTTCGCTAGAACCGATAGGTCTATGTCATCTCTGACGGTCCTCAAGCTTACCTCCCAAGATTCTCCTTTTATATTTGCGTAATTAATAGCGATGTCGCAACCATCAAATTCTTTGCTTCGGGTCATATAGTTAGCAATATACGGATCGCTATTAACTACGAGACAGGTATAGCCTTCCCAGTCGATTTTATAGGATCTATCTGTGAGGGTGGATTTGAAGCGGTCTTCGACGTAAGACCGGACTATTTTACCGTCACTAGATATGGATTTGACAACGGAGAACTGGTCGTTTTCATTAAATTTGTTAGTATTAAACCAATTCGCCCAAAATATTATATCATCTTTAGGATCTCTTGATTGAGCTTTAAATCCGTACTGGAACGCCTCGATAAAGGCCCAATCAAATTCTTTGTCATCGTGCCGCCATACATCATAGCAACTCAATAATCTAATAAACATTGGGGTTTTTGATCCAAACAAATACCACCACGTCAACTCACAGGCTGCGACTCCCGATTGCCGATACCCTTTAATCCATACTCCGTTGTGAGCAGTCTCTTTCTTCTCCATTTCGTCAATTATGCCCTTATGATGGTCTATCCAGAAGAAGTTTTGACTCGCTTTATTCTCTTTTAACCCCAAATACCTTGCGAGTTTTTCCATGTCATCAACGGACAAACTAAAATCCACCATATAAACTACATCATCGGTTTTTATCTCATCCCACGGAAATTTATCTCCATAATTAATCGGAAACATCTTCGCTTCTGGAAATTTATGTTTTACAATCGAACCACTGGCCCAACCATCGAGGTCTTTGCCGTGGTAGAATACTTTTATGTTAGACATTTCTTCTCCTCTCTAATCTTATCTTCCAGAATTTTCTGGATTTTCCGCTCAGACTCATAAAAGTTAGTTTCTCTGTTTTTTAGAGCGTCCATCTCATCGTATAACGACATCAACTTCTTAAATTCTTTTGGTGGATTCGCAATGCATTTATTGCAGAATTGGTTACCACTACTGGAAATATGTAATTCAGCAGTCCTTTCCGTAAAATGATCTTTCTTACATTCATAACAAGCGTGAGCACCACATATAGGACATTCTCCATAAGTTTCCTTATTCTCATCTTCACAATAATCACAAACATTTCTTTCTTCTGTTATAGTTACCACTTTCTTCATTTCCTATCCACCACCATAATCTCTCTATTCAGTCTCTGTCCCTCTACTTCCCTCGTCTTGAAAAATCGATCTTGTTCTCTTTTAAATTCCAAAAATTCCCTACTTGGAACCACCTTATCAAGAATTCCGTTAGTTTCCATAATGGTTTTACTCTGTGAATTATAATGTTTTGATCTTCCGGGCAGCACATTGTCGCCATTAGTTCCTTTCAATATATAACGACACCCTGATCTGGAAATAATTTTTGCATCTCCAAACCCATATCCAATCTTGAGTACTTCCCTTCGAACTATTCTCCCTTTATGGAGTCTGACGATATGAATCTTTTCTCCATTATCAATCACATCAACTATTCCTGCATTAAATACCTTCCCATTTCCTAGCGCGATTTTCACGGTATTCTCTTCCTTTGTGGCTTCTTTCGGGGTATAGTTGCACATGACAATTCTCCTCTATCATATAGGTGGGTGTACTACTATTTATACTTTACGTATGATCTTAGATATCCCGATCATCAAAAAGCCGATACTCACCATGAGTATCATCACTGGCCCCATAAGATCTATATTTGTAAAATCTCGCATGGGATATACAAAGTTTGGGGTATAAAAATCAACAATTCCCAAATAAGCGGCGTATATCATCTCCATAATTGCAATAAGTGCAGAAAACAATATTAATCCGAATCCGACTGAGCCGATGTATCGCGTCATGTGGCCTCTTTTGCATTAATGTAGGCTATGAGAAGGGCCTGGGCGGGCGTATCTCCATGCGCCCGAAACATATCATATGGCCGATATACATTCGCTCTGATCTCATCTCGGAAGGCCTCGACTGAATAGCTCCAAGTGTCGGTCGTCTTTTCTGTGTTGGGATCGATTTGGCTGCTTATCGCTCTCTGCAATTCTCCCTGTAAGCTGTCCAAGACGCATTCGCCCATGTGGATATCTTGCGGCGACCCTTCCAGACTGCATACATCTTCCCAACATATGGTACGGATACCGATCTTATCATTGATCTTATTCCATGTGGCGGGATCGCATTTTTGCAAGCGGACGAGCAATTCCTTCATAGATCATCACATCCTTTTATTTTAAAAAATGCTGAAATACATCCGTCGGGGCCTTCCAAATATACAAATTGATCATCTTCATCAATTTTCTTGGAGCCGTCCGGTCGAGTGCATATATATCATATAAACATTTATTTATCTCACATAATAGATCTTTGTTCATGTTACTTGCCCTCTCGAATCCTGTCCAAGGCGGCTTGCGCCGTTCGGTCAATCACTTCTTGCATGTTCTCTCCTCGTTTGCATCTATAATGGAACGCAATTAGACGCTTTTCGGCTACCAAATAGGCAGCTTCCAACCTCTCTACATATCCGGCTTCTTTGGCCGCCTCTAGCTGAAGCTCTTTAGCGGCACGTGCTCTGAAATCTCGGACAAAACGGTCATTAATCTGCGTGCCGTTCCCCGGTTGTGCTTTTACGCTCCACGGAGTGTATGCCAATTTACATTTTTCAATTTTATCGAAATACCAGTTACCTCTCGCTCGCTCCTCTATGGCGACCTGTTCCAGCTCGGCTATGCGGGCCTTCATTTTCCTGACGGCCTCTATAGCCTGCGTTTGGCTCCAATCGCATCCGATCACGTCGGTGATGGCGCGCGAGCTTGCTTCCAGTCCTAGTTTATCGCATTCTAGTGTCCTTATGAGCACATCCCTGGCGGCAAGTTGCTCTTTCATTTGTCGTATATCGTTGAATGCGGCATTTGCCGTATCAGCATGGCTAGCAGCAAGGCTCTTTAGTTGCGATTCTCTTTCTCGGAGCCGCTTGATCTCGGACACTAAATCAGGTCTTTCCTTGATCGAAAAGACGCCGATGCACATCGCTTCGACCTCCTGCAAAATATCCTCGCTCATATCAAACCTACCTTTATTAGCGGAGTTCCTTTGTCCGCATGAAACGGCTCGTCGAAGTCTACAGTAAACCTTCCTTTGGCCCATCTATTCTCCGGAGTTATTCCAGGGTTGGAATCATACGCTAATCTATTTCTTATTACTTGATGCATGTCCCACAATGTTCTTGCTGTATCCGGAACTTCCAAAGAAAATATTCCATAACTGGCATTTGAAGACATTCCCCACCAAGATTTTAGTCTATTTAGATTGCCTCTAAATTCCCAAAGTTTCTTAAAGTCTGGATCGAGGCCAGATGGCTCTATTATGTCGGCTATCCTATCAAACTGGCAGATCTGGATTCGAGAAATAAGATCGCAGGACCAAGATAGGGTTCTTAGTTGGGACTCATTGCAGGTTATGGTGTTATTTACGATAGTAAACACCTCTCTGTTGCCTTCTATTGGCAGCGTAGAAAAATATTTTAACTTCAACCTTGAAATATCAGATTTAAGTCCCTCCAGTTTAGACCCATCTAAGTCGTTAAAAGGTTGAATTATCTCTGCAATTAATTCAATTTTCCCGTTTCCAATACGGTAAACAAAGTCATACGCCTCCAACAGGAGATTTAGCTGGTTTGACGTTCCCTCAATAACGTATTCGTCCATACTACCTTATCAGCACTAATACTATTTAATCTCATCGCTGGTCGAAATTATGGTAAAAGGCTTCCTTACGTGACAATTAAATTGAGCGGAGGCACGTAGGGCTTTTATTAATTTGCCTTGTGGACTTATTTCTAGGTCAGGTGAATCCTCTAGTCCATATAAACATCCAAGGGCCACAGCCATCCCACACCCCACGGCATTATAGTTTAGGGCGCTCTCCGAAACATGAAAATAGGATTCCAAGACAAACAACCTTCCTTGATAGCCAATTAAAACCCACGCATCACTAGATGTAATTTCATCCTGTTTTATGAGTACTCCATTTTCCTCGAGGCATTCTTTTAGATCGGGTATAAAACATTGATGCATATATTCAAGCGCGTCTTGGCCATCATAAGTCGGTAATGGAATATTGAAATTATACCTCAATACATCACTCATCCGCGGGTTTCCACTGACCCCAAAAATAAATTCTCCTAGTTTAAAAACCTTGGAGCCTTTAATAGTTTGAATCGATGAATCATCTGTCGCTGCGGAGTCTCCGCCGATATAAACTACGCCGTTTTCTATGAGACCTACAATACAAGTCATTTTAAAAACCCTCTTCTAAAAGAAGTTTTTCAATTTCTTCGGTAGCTTGCTCCTTATATTCCTGAAACGTTTTACTCGGAAAACCGGAGTCTTTAATTTTTTCAATTAATATGATAACTTTACATCGTTCATCTATCGCGATCTCTAATAATTTCTTCTCTTTACTACTCACACTTATCACTCTCCTGATCCATTTTATCTACACATTCACTGGAACAAAAATATCCTTGATAGTTAATCTCGACAAAGTGTGTCGGAAATCCACAAATAGAACATGGTTCAACTACATTACTATAAATTAAACCCTCGCGAACTTCCTCTAGGTGTTTTGCGACAGAGAACAAGGTCTCAAAAATCAATAATTCTCACTCCTTAAAAATCGCTATTTTACTCGCGATGTTGGTATGCAACAAAAATATTCCTATCATTACTTTTTCTTTGTCGTCGAAGTCGTTCAATTGTATAAAATTTTGGACATAATTTTTATCTGGTGGGGCAGTTTTTATATGCGCGGCCCACAAAGAATTAAATCTACTGATTGATTCTTGCGAGATTTCCAGGGAGCGAAATACGTCTTGAAGACTAGAATCAAGAACAAAGGTATAAAAAGTCTGAAGAGTACTCATTCACCCACCTTAAATGGACAATTTTCTTTTTGACATTCGTTGTTCTCTAGACGATTTTCTTCCCGAATTAGACAACCTATGTATTCCGCGGGATAGTATATAAATGGACACCTGACATTGTTTAGTTTAATTATCACGGTCCAGTTCTCTTTTGGATATTTAACATCTACCATGCGTATCCTCCCTTATTCGGTCTCCGTCACACATAATTTTCTCAGCTAAGATATCTGTCTCGCTTCTGTAATAAGTAGTACCACTACAAATTGATTTCTCCGATAGATACTTTTGAGACGGTTTCCGCCAGCCTATCGGCAATTCATAGACGGATGCAATATCATGATGCCAATTTCTTGCTCCTGCGGGATCTGCATAAGATAATTTTGCTTTTTCTTCCAATGCAGCCAGGATAGCCTTCTTAGATATAGTAAATTCTATTCTAGAATTGGGACTCCTAGAATCAGTACTTTGCCGAATAATGGCATATCTTCTTCTCATAGTTTCATCTCCATAAATTCTTTTAATTCCTCGGGACTCAAATAACTTTCCCAGGGTTTTTCATAAATCAAAGATTTATATCTTATTGGAAATCCACAAAGAGTTCCTTTTACCACGACGCTTAATTCCAAAATTTCATTATTAACTACGTCCATTTCAAGACCAAAATCATATTCTATCTTACATTTTAAGGTAAATGACTTCATACTCTAAACACCACCGCGCCACTTCTAAAGAATATTCTTCCCGCATTAATTTGCTGGGTTGGATATTTCTCTTTTTGATAAATTAACTTCTTTTCCCTTAAAGGAACCCTACATTTAGGACACTCATCTCTGGATGAAGAAAAGAAATGGCCACACGAGGAACAATATCCCATAATTACTCCTCCAGAAATCTTTTAGGAATCATGCTTGTCTCATTAAATATACCTTTCAATTCAGTTTGAATATGAGAAATCCTCTCCGCCAGAAATAATCTCATCTCGTTTTGATAATCCTTCTCTGCCAATAGGTCTCTATACATCGCATCTTTATCTTCTATGGTCAGGTCCGATCTCATTTCTCCCACGGATAACTCTATAGCGGAAAGGGACTCTTCCATAGATTTTAAAACATCTTTGTACACCTTGTCAGATTCCATATTATGAGCCGAAATGTAATCCAATCTCTGGATATCTTGGATCATGTGAGCGCAGGCGGTTCTCATTTTCTCCGTAGTAAAGACATCGCATTTCATGTTATATCTCTGAACCAGCAGAGAATAAATAGTTGGCGGTGGGAACATTTAAATATTATTAGTACATATTCATTTCTTGTTATGACGCAAATGGAAGCAAATTTAGTCAAGTCTTTAAATTCTTTTTTTATAGAACAAAAAATTAAAGCCTTTGCCTTCCGCCAGTACCAGGCTAAATTTGGCCTCGGTCAAGTTGCGGACATTCTTTGTGACAGCTTAGACAAAAGGTTTTACTCTATGATTGAAGCCAAATCAATGGATACGTCAACAGGAGTTAAAACATTTAACTTTAAATCGCGCTTTGATGAAAGTAAAGAAGGGTTTCAGCTTGTAAGGGAAAACGCTTTTTGCGAATTAACGGGAAGAAAAGGAATTCTTGCTTTAGAATTAAGAAATGGCGTAGGAAAATCGCGGGATTGTTATTTTATCCCATTATGTGAGGTCTATAACCTCTGGAAATCAGGCGAAAAATCACTAAAAATGAAAGATATAATCAGTTATCCAAAATTAAAAAGAAAAAAAAGTTTATATGTGGTTGACGAAGAAATATTTATGTAGGAACCGAACTCCCTACATAGGCTCTCTTTGGACTCACATTTCCCATAGGCTTTCCATCTCTTTCGTCATTCTCCATAAAGGCTCTCTGAGAGGGAGTCCACTGAGACATTAGGCCGCCGCTCATAAACCAATATCCATCTCCACCACTAAAAATCGCATCAATTTCTTCCAACGAAAGATTACCAAGTTCTTTCACTACTGGCATTCCACCGTTAGTCTTAATGAAATCCTCGGCGGAAACTATACTCATAGCCATAATAGAGGCTATTATAAACATCGTAGTCAAAATCTTCTTCATCATCATTTATACACCTTTTTGTTAATTCTAAGTTTGAATTTATTCTATTTATAGGTTGCGGTTGTTTCTGTTGTAACACTCTTCTCTGGTAGTCCAAGATTTAACTTTCTTCGAAAAACAAATAGAGCAAATCAACTCATCGTGAGGCTTTAAATGCCAGTTACACTGGAGAAAGGCTCGCATGGAGAATCAAATAATCAAGAACTAAAAAGAGAGATTTTAAAAAAGTGAATTAAATCATGGTGCCGTCCACAGTCACACGTCTCTCCCAATTCAAGCCATCTCCTAATTTTCAGTAATTGACCGTATGTATACAACATTTCCTACAGTGCAATACTCAGATACATCATCAGATTTATTTTTTTTCCATTCCATTTTTTTATCACCTCCTTCCAACAAAAAACTTAGTTTCTCGTAAAACTATCCGGCAGCGGAGTCCATTCATTGGACCAATTTTGAAGCTCTGGATCTGAAGGAGTATTATTCTGCCTGACAACCTTCGGGTCCCACACATAATGAGACGGCCCAAGAGGTCCAACATCAAATGCAGATGAGTTAAAGACGCTTCCATTTATTCCAGAAATGGAAATTGTTGGGGTATCCGCTGGTCCCGTCTGCAATACTACTCCCGCGGGTCCACTTACTGCTCCGGCCATTCCTATCAGGGCAAAAAGGATTAGAAGGAACTTCATCCCGTAACCACCCCAGGACCAGCTATCTTTCTCCTTATCTCTCCAGTAGCCCACACTCTCAACCCGTCGCGACCAAAATCCTTGTACCAAGATAGTCGGGTCCATTCCATCCGACCTTTTGCATCAGAAAGAAGAATTGCGTCAGAATCGCCCTCATAGAGTTCTCCTATGAGATCTTCATCCAGAATGGCTTTAATAACCATATCACCCTTCTTGACCGGAAGATTACCTTCCTCATCGGACTCTATGGTAATAATCTTCTTCCCGCGCTTTACTTTAACGGCGGCAACCAAATCTACCACATGCCAACCTTGGGGCATCTTGCCTCCGGTGGGGTCTTTCGCTCCTGGTCCAGAATATTCCAAACACGAATTCCAATCGTCTCCAGACTCGGTGGTGGGGATATTGTCGGTGTTCCCAATCTCGTTTACGGTTCCGCAAGGACACTTCCAAGTGCCACAAGTGACGCAATCGGGTATTTCCGATTCCATCTTACATTTCGTGCATATATATTTCATTTGTTTCGCATCTCCTCAGAGACTAAAACTAGATTATGGTTTAAGATGTATTTAAGGTTTGGGGAGAATTTCTACCAATACTGGTTCTTGTTTACCGGGAGGTTGTCTCGTCCACAAGACTTTATATTCCTTCCCGTCTTCACTTTCGATAACTTGTTCTTTCATGAGGACCTCAAATTACTATGATCAGCGGTAAAATATCTACAATCTTTTTATTGTAGGGATCGTAATACACCCTTGTCTTTTCGTCCAGCCAAAACACATTGTATGCCGCTCCGGGTTCGCCTTCTTTATATCCTCCCGCTACTCCTATGGGACACCCCGCAAACTTTTCCTTTACCTTATCTCTAATTTCATAGGGATCGACCGTTTCCAGTCCCTCCAAGAACATAAGTAGAGCTTCGCGAGAGCAGAGTTGATACTCGGCGGGGAATATCCCTATGTAGCAATTTTTGGGGAACATTAACCCAGAGGAACCAAATGTTCTTTCCTTCTTCTTAGGTTCCTGAAAACTGAATCCAGAGTCCACAAATAGCGTATCTGAGTACGGAGGTCTTCCAGTCTCTATCACACTATTTATAATATCTTGAACGAGAAGAGTGGCAGGAGATACTTCCTCTGTTCTGTGTGAAACATCTATAGGATACTCCACATCTAATTTAATCGGATCTACCTGCGGGTCAGGAACTATACCCAGTATCCTCTCGGAGAAACTTTTCTTCTTGGACGACATAATCTCGAATAAACGCAGTGATAGTATTTTAAGGTTTCGGTACGGCAAGATTCCTAGCGAAACCTATTTAAACCATTGGGACAAAACTCAAGGTTCACCTCTTTATAGGTAGGTTAGGTTTACAATGGTCTCTCTTATTCAACAATATATAGACAAAGGTTGGGGCATTATCCCCATTCGGCCCAAAGGACATATAAATGAAAAAACAGGGGAGTCGGATGAAAAAGCACCCTTTGTCACCTGGGGAGGCTATAAAAGTAGTAATGGGCATAAACCTGATGAAGACCAAATTCTTCAGTGGTTATCTCAATTTGATCGCGCAGACTGGGCCGTGCTAACAGGTTATGATAATCTTGTTTTAGTAGACATAGACGACCCCAATCTTTATGATCTCTATCTTTCTGATTTTAAAAAGTGTTTAATGAGAACCCCATCTGGCGGGATGTCTTTTCTTATTAGGAGTACGGTAGTTCCTAAATTTCATGCCCGTATAAATGGAGTCGCCGTAGATATTAAAGGTATAGATGGGTATGCCATTCTTCCGTCTCGCGACTTGAGTCAAGAAGAAATAGATCTGGAAGAGAAAGAAGAAAAAGAAGGGACCAAAAGAGATTTTATACGTCATTGGATTAACTCTGAAGAGCCAGAAGAAATAGAAGACATCTATAGACACCTTGAATCGGTGTTACCTCTCATTAAGCCGGATGTTAAACCGGGAAAAGGAATTCCTACTGCTCTGGCATGGGCAAGAGAACATAATTTACAAATTGCTTATGATGGTGGAAGATATATCCAAGTTTTGTGCCCCCACCATGAGGATACAAAACCATCAATGAGTATATATGCAGATGGATATTTTTGTCACAGCTGCCGGGCAACGGGTGGGTTGTTTTCTCTCATTAAATCTTTCAGTAATAAAACCGACGATGAGATCTATGCCGATTTTCCAGGGATTAAAAAGCAAAAGAAGACAATAACAGATAATGTAATAGAAATCGTGGGGAACAACGTATCATTAGTAAAGGATCAAAACAATAACAGCTACTTCAAACTTCACGACTATTCTGAAATAGGAATAAATCTATTACCAATTACTTCTAAGATCACAAAATATTGGATTGCAACCACCGCAGAAAAAGTTATAGATAAGCTCCCATCTGAAAGCGTTTTATCCTATGTAATAAAATATTATGATGGAAAATGTATGGCTACCGGAGAAAAAGCAAAAATATTCCGCCGAGTGGGAGGGGATCTAGCTGGAAAGGTGGTCTGGTATGATCTCGGAAATAACAATTTTGTAAAAATAACACCTGATGGGATTGGGGTATATCCTTACTCAGATGTTACTTTTATTAGAGAAACCAATCAAGGGACTCAGAATGTTCCAACAAAGAAAAATATTAAAAGTATCTTTAAGTTATTTAATATCATAAACGTAAAAGACGAGGCACAAAAAGTTTTACTTCTAACGTGGATAGTCAACTCGTTACTTCCCTGGGCTCAGAGTCCCATTCTTCTGTTGTGTGGTACTCGAGGTTCGGGAAAATCTTTTATGGGACGTATAATTAAAAGAACTCTAGATCCCGTGGAAGGAAACGCATCTGAGCTATTGGTAAACAAACCGCAGGATTTAAATTATTTAATAGGATTACTTTCGCATAACGCCGTTGCTGTTTTAGATAACATCAGCAGAATTGATAGAGCTACGGGTGACGTACTATGTAACGTGGTTACTGGTGGTGTAATTTCTACTAGGGAATTGTATACCACCAATGATCAAATATTAATTGATATCCGTTCAAAATTAATTATTACAGCCATCAATTCTCAAATATTTGATACCGGAGCAGGAGATCTCGCGGAAAGGACCGTAAGCATAGAAATTTCCAGACCTGAATCAAATTATTTATCCGAAGAATGGCTAAATGAGGAATTTGAAACCTATAGGAGCGAAATATTTGGTGCGATCCTTGAACTCATACGCGGATACCTACAGAAAGGAATTCCCAGAAAGGGCGAGGTATCCGAATTTAGACTGACTACGTTTGCTTCCGTAGGGCGCTATATTTCAGACGTACTAGGATTAAAACCTAGCTTTGATGTCGCTTACAGACTGAGCCAGGCTGGAATGTGCCAGACCTCATTGGAAGCAGAACCCGTTACTGAATTCTTTGTTGATTTCGTAAGAAAATATGGAGGCGTAGACTTCAACAACAATTCAGGATGGGGTATTTCTTCGGATGTATTATTCGGTAAATATTTCAACCAATGGATGATAGAAAACAATAGCGGTGGCATGGACAAAAAGTTACCTGCAACATCAAGCTCTCTATTAAATAGATTAAAGAGAATAGAACCTGATCTAAAGAGAATCTACTCAATTGTTATTGAGCCCCAAGGAGTCCATAGAGGAAAGAAGTGGTACAGGTTGTATTGTAAGGACCTTGAAATGCTTAACGAGGGAGCAGAGGAAGAGATCTTGGAGAAACAAACATCTATCGAGAAAGATAGTAACGAGGAAGCGGGATGGTAAATAAATGTATTTGGTGCGGCTCGGAGGATACGTACTTCGAGCAAGATACGCATAATAAAACAACTAAGGATGGAACGGATTACGGAGTCTTTATTTGTAACAACTGCCATCAAATTCAATTTTGGTTTTTTAAGATTAAAGGAGGAGTTAATGTTGCAAACGGAAAACTTACCATAAAACATAAGGAACCAAAAATTGTTTTTATAAATCAATGGGATGGTCCAGTAACTCAATTTCTTTAGAATCACATAGAGCAATCCTCAAAATTAACTGGAAGACCCATAGATACTTACTATACACATATTATTATTAAAAACGCGAAAGAAATGTTTGCGAGAAGATTAGATTTTACTGAAGTAATCGACGCTTTTAATAAAAAGGTTTTGAAGGAAATCGCGGAGGAGAGATGATCACTAAAGAAGAGACAAAAATTGTTGCCTCCTTGGCACCAATTACAGAAGAATTTTTAAGGGAAAATGTTACAGATATGAGTGAGGCGTGTTTCCTGGCGGCAATGGCGACTATGGGATTCCACAAAAGCGTGATGATAGAATTACTCGAAAAATATAATAGGTTATTCCTTTATGCAATACAAAGGCGTTATCCTTAAGTAGGATTAAGTAGTGGTTAGAGGTATGATATTCGAACCTGGGGATTCCGACGAGTTAGACTTTGCGATGGACGTTGTGGGCGAAAGCGTAGGCGATCCTGAGCCAACAATGGCAGTTCTAAGGCGCTTGAGAGATGCAGCAAAAATGGAGGGATATTAGATGGAAGAAGATGTTATTATAGGGGAAGACGATTGGGCTCCAATCCCACCAATCCGAAGTTACAAAATGGTAATGGTCCCGCCAGAGAAATATGCGACGCTAAAATCTATTACCGAAGAAATTGTTAATAGAAGTTGGTTCTCGGCGGACTGGCCGATGGAATGTAAAATATGCGGAGAGGTTTATCCGAACCATTATGAGTTTTGTTTAGTGTTAAAGGCTAAGAAGGTATTGGAGGAGGTATGAAGAAATGTTTGATCTATTATCATGGGTGTTGGGGGTTGCGCTTGGTGTGTGCGGCACGTATTTTGTCATCGCAGGTCGGAGATGAATTGAAATAATCTCGCGCCTATAATTAAGCGAAACCTTTAAATACTATTACAGCATAAATCAAACTACTTCTATGAAGAAATCCTATAAATTTCGGGTGTTTCCAACTAAGGCTCAACAACATCTCTTAGAAGAAACTCTCGATCTTTGTAGGTGGACCTACAATCAAACCTTGGCCTACAGAAAGAACATGTGGGAATCAGAGAAAAAGAACGTTTCTAAGTACGATTCCCATCTTTTGCTTCCAACATGGAAGGCTGAAAGGCCAGAGTTGAAAGGCGTATTTTCTCAGGTTCTACAAAACGCCCAAGAAAGGATTGACCTCGCTTTTAAGGCTTTCTTTAGACGAGTCAAAAACCATGAAAATCCTGGATATCCTAGATTTAAAGGAAAGGGGAACTATGACTCGTTTACGTACCCTCAAAGCGGATTCTCTGTAAAGGATAACAAAACTCTTTACCTCTCCAAAATCGGAGATGTCAAGATAAAGATTCATAGAGAAATTGAGGGCCAAATAAAAAGGTTGACCGTCCTTAGAACCATACGGAACAAATGGTATGTTACGTTCTCCGTAGAACAAGAAACTATATTCATACCTTCTGATAACGGTCCAGTAATCGGAATTGATCTTGGGTTAGAAAGCTTTTTAACATTCTCAGATGGCAGCAAGGTTGATAATCCAAGGTTCTTCCGATCTGAAGAACATTTATTGGCTAAGAAACAGAGTCGAAGAGACAAACTCCCTAAAGGCTCCGTAGAAAGGAAGAAAACAACAAGGGTTATCCAGAGAATTCATGAGAGAATAACCAATAAACGTTCTAATTTTGCCCATCAACTCAGTCATAAATTAGTAACAAAATATTCTGTAGTTTGCTTAGAAGATCTTAATATAAAATCAATGCTCAGAGATGGAACACGCGGACTGTCTAAGTCTATCTCAGACGCTTCTTGGAATCTTCTACTCCGATTAATTTCCTACAAGGCTGAAAGTGCCGGTTCGAAAGCGATCTTTGTAGATCCTCGAAATACGTCTCAGATGTGTTCTTTCTGCGGAGCGATGGTTCCGAAGCAGTTAAAGGACCGAATCCATAAATGCCCATTCTGCGGCTTAGAAATGGACCGAGACAAAAACGCTGCTATAAATATACTCAGATTGGGATTACAATCTGTCGGTAAAACCGATCTTAGATCGGAAGTCCGTAGAAGCCCCATCTTTCAGGATGGGGAATGATCACGAACCCAGATTTATTACCAGATGATATTATTTCCGACCTATGTAACAATCTCGGAATCGACCCAGGAGATGACAAAAGTTCTAAAATCATAGAAGAAATGACTCCAGATCAAGTACTTAAATGCGTCTGTAATTGGAACGGATTGATAGGATATTCTCAGAAAATAAAATATTGGGTTGATAGCATTTATCAGAGGGGAGTTTAATTTGATCTATTGTGAATCCTGCGGGTACTCTGAAGATAGACCGCTCTATAATTTAAAAATATGGTGTTCCTTATGGAAGATTTCTGTATGTCCGGAAGATACAGACTGCGGAAGCGGGATACCAAAAGGGGAATAATCTTTTTTTAAAAGGGGAGATTTGATTGGTAAATAAAATAAAGATCACTATTACATCAATAGACAGAGAGCCTTCTTTTTTGGTAGATGAGTATACCTCATCTAGAGAGATAGAGGAATATATTAAAAATAGATATGGGGCTCAGGCACCTCCCAAGAAAGGTATGCAGGCTAAGAAACATGAGTGGATTTCTCAAAAGTCCGAGAGGACTAGAGATAACAGCCTATATCTAGAAGAAGAGATTTCACAATTAAGAGAGCAGATCGCGCTACAGGAAAGGGAAGAAAAGAGATTAAAACAAGCAATTAAAAACCTGAATAAATGTCTAGTGCAGGCCCACACAAAGATATACTACATAGATAGGACACAAAACATCAATTGGTTAGATAACGTTCCATCTAAAGAAGACATAAAATCAGCAAAGTTGAAAACAGAAGAGATTCTAATTAGACTGAAATTGGAAGACATAGAAAAATAATATTTTTTTTAAATCCTGCGAGGTCGGAAAATCTCCTGCGGATGTTTTTGGGTCCGTATTAGGGGCTGTTTAAATTTATAAATTTTAATTAAAATAGTATGTTTTTTTTAAATGGTTTATTTATAACGATTGTTCATAATTTCCCAGACTTTTATTCTTCCTCTTCTTTATTTCTAAAGAATATTCCTTTTTTCTCCTTAGAATATCGTCCTTTATAGATGCTTCTAATCCGTTTAAGAGGTGAAGCAAGTACTGACTAGGAAGAGTCTTCGCGACTTCGGGTAGGTCGATAAATAGTCTACTATATTGAGATATTAGACGAACCCTGTCATTTGGATGCCTATTGGGGACACTAAATTCTTCTTCAAAGTAAAGTAGCTCACCTACTGGATCTAATAAAAAAGAATCTTTAATTTGCATTATTCCTTCTCCCCTTTAATCTTCTTTTCAATCATTTCTATCTCTGCCGAATTTGCAGCGCCAAGAGTGTCATGTAGAAATTCATTAATACTCAGGGCCGCATTATAATCTATAAGTGCATTTTTCTTATAAGTCGGATCTTTAAGGACTTCTGAGATCTCAATACCATAATCCGCTCTATTGACACATGCCACGGAATATTCCTTTAAAATGTTTATAGCTGTCCTCTTGTGAGATTGAACATTGCTATCATACTCCTCTTTGGCACTAAATATTGCGTCTTTTACCATTTCAAGAGCCATAGGTTTAGTCCTCCTTTATTGTAACATATTTTATATCTTTAACGCCCCAGCTAAGATGCTCGTATACTTCAATTATATCCCGATAAATCCATATTCGAGTCCCATCTTGTCTCATTCTTTCCGTTGTTATTCTGGTTGCACCATCTCTTAAGAGGTGATAATAATCTCTAGAATCTACAAGGCTCCATTTTTCATCACTCATTTTAATCACTTCCAATTGAATATAGCCTTGCATCATCAGGTTTCTTTAGTCTGTTCCCGTCTTTATCATAAAATCCCTCCAGATCTAATCCGACAACCGCATCAAGAAATTCTTGGTCCTTAGAGGCTACCGTATCCAATCCTATTAAACCTAGAGATACAATTCTTTTAACCCCTAGTCCCTCATTTAACATATGTTTAATCTCAATTATTTCAAGACCACGTATAACACCAATCATTTCCTCATAAATATGCAAATTCTTAAGACTCATGTTTTATTTCTCCTTTTATTTTTGCCATTATCAAACTGACATCATCATCTCTTCTGAGATCGTGAAGCCTCCATTTTAAATAAGCGGCCTCTAAAGCATGTTTTCTAGTGAAATAAATATCCCCTCTTCTCAAATATCCAGACCATCCAGTTTTTGGTTCATCTACGAATACCCATGTTTCACTATCAGCAGGAGTACATTCCTGAGAGATTACATAAGGTTCCGGCTCTTGGACTTCCCAATATCTTATTGGGACCCTAAAAATGGGAGAACCTATGGGGTAATTGGTCATTTTTGGGACTCCAATAATCCGTTATATGCCTTTTCTAGAGCCACCAACGGACTAATACTATCATATCCTAAACTACAATCATAAATTGTCGGGCCATAATTAATTTGGGATCTCCAGATTGGAGAACCATTAGCATCCTCAATGATAGAAATAGAAGGAAAAAATCCTTCCTCTTTTATCTTGTTTAATAATTGTTCCATTTTTAATCACTCTCCGCCATCGTCTTATCTTCTTTGGGAGCTAAAGTAATTTCTTTCAATATTCTAATCACTTCCCTAGATTTTTCGTGATAATGCTCATCAAGGCAGGTAAATTCGCCTCCATCATCATAAATTCTAGTTACTATTTCAAGTAGCAAATCTAGTGTGAAGTCCCGATCGCTCATCTCAGCATCCATATCGAGAATGAATTCAATCATCTCTTTATCTGAGAATTTATGAACTAGGGAATAAATTAGATCATCCCTGTCAATTTTTGCTTCTACGGGAACCATCATCTCAACACCGCCATCAACATTCCTAATGGGTCTAATTCTTGGACGTTTTCTTCCTTAAACTCTTCGTCCTTAAACGGACAAGAGGAGCAAACAAAACCCTCATTAAATTGGTAGGGCCATATTCCTGCGTGAGATGGCAATCTCCGAAGGGAAATTGAAAACTCCATATATTTATCTGGATTCGCTTTAATTTCATCCACATCAAACTTTCTTACACATGAGATGTGACAATCTCCCGGAACTGGTTTTGAATATTTACACATGATTAACCTCCACTTCAATGTTAAACCTATCTTTGTTGTGATACACGAGATCTCCAACCGCTTCTAGGATGTTTATTCCAGATCCGTAAACGAACGGATTCTCTTTAAGATGGGCTCGGAAAGCGTTACGGTTAAAATCTGGATCTAACTTCTCTATTGTAATCGCTATTGTCACATTCAAAACTCCTTGTTAAGGATCATTTCTATTAAGTTTATTTCTACATCTCTCATTAATTGATATCCTGCGGCCATTTCATCGCATCGGTCATCCTCGTTTCTCGCCCTTTCTTTTTCCTCTTTAAGTCCTCGAAGTTTTTCAAATTTTGCTTCATATTTTTGAAGACTAGCTATGGCTTCATTGAGTATATATTTATTGCATTCAGGAATTATTACCGACATATCTAAGGTTGATTGTGCTTTAAGTGATCCGTACATTTTTTATCTCTCCTCTTTCAATTTTCCTGCGGGAATAAATTAGGTCCGTATAAGGACCATTTTCCTAAATTCTAAAATTTAAAGATAATTCGCAAACTCCCATTTGTTAATGGTTTCTCCTTTTCCGTTTTTTAGTACGGCTATATTAAAGTTGTTAACTCCTGGAATATTTTGGGCATCCAACAGAGTTGAAAACACTTGTTCCGCCTCTTCTACGCTATTAACTTTAATTTCTCCAGGGGCATAACCCTTTTGGTTTACATAGAGGGTCATGGGTTGCTGTTGAGACTCACTAACCTTCTCTATTAATTGGAAGGTTCCAGATAGTCTAAGCATTACAGATAATTCCCCGCATCTCTGAGTAAAATCCGCGAAAGTATTCTTTGGAATTTTCCAAGATGGGTCCATTCCGATTAGAATTCTCTTCTTAGATTCCTCCAGATCGGCCATTATTCCGTCTATTTGCCGCCCTAGAGATTCCTGCAACATTTTAGTTTCGAAATCGTGTTCTTCCTTAGTTCTTGTCATTTTTCAGCCACCATATCAATATACCAATTTCCATCAATTGCGCTTTCACAAGTTCGATTCACTCGAATCTTCGGCCTCTCATGGATTATCTCAAAATGTTTGCAATACCTGTAGAACTCTCCTCTATATTTATTATGTTCGGGATAATATTCTGTGTAATCGTGGCCTTTATGGGCCTCTCCTTCGCAGACTAAATACTTATAGGGGCAAGTATTTGGACACCCCTCGCTGATTATGGGAGTCAACCAGGACTCTTTACTATTAAGAGATCCAGTATAGAATTCTCCATAATGGCGGCATTCGCCGCCCTTGGCGAGACAGACTAATTTTTCTATGCCTCCGGCTGCGCCTTCGGTTTCTAGCGTATGCGACCTCTTTTTATCTGGATTTGTGAGAAATCCCGCTCTGCCTGTAGGATCTTGAAGGATCATTGCCTGTAGTAAACCTGCTTCTTCGGACATTTAATCCCACTTCCTCCCGCCTCTTTCCAGTTGTTCGATCTGGATTAATCCTGCGCCAGTTAAAGTACCGTCAACTACGTACTCTTTGTCTATATTAATTTGACACCGATCTACTTTAGCTCCCAAATTAGTTAAGGTGGTCCAAGCCTCTTCTCTCGATTTGGAAAATACTATAAGATACAAATTCCCATCGCCATTTCCCAAAAATTTATTAATTCTTCTCTCCATCTTAAATCACCATCCTCCTCTTATATTCTTCAACTTCTGCCCTTACTTCATCTGGATTGTTAACATGAGTTAAATAGTCTTCCAGAAGATCCGCCTCACCCGCGAGTTCTGCAATCCATTCTATATGTTTTTCCTTCTTCTCCTGTTCATCCGCGAGAGACGAAATATCTCTCATAAAGTCGGACAAATGGGGAAGATTGAACTCGTTATAGATTAGAGTACCATATATTCCTCTCAATTGAATTGCATCGGGAGATCTGGTTACTCCCATCGGATTTACAAATAATTGCCATCCTGAGAGGGTTACTATGAATGATCCCTTATTTTCTTCCTTATACTGTATTGTACCATCCCAGAACTTTGTATCGTCCCAGAACAAAACCATCTTGTTCTTTTCTTTGGATTCTATATTATAATTTTGTGATCTAGAGTAGTACCCGTTGAGAGTATCTTCTCTTATCAGTCTGAAGTCAAACACAGATTCTAAATCATCACTTGCAGATTGAACCTCGTCATTAAATTTTTCAATTTGTGATCTAGAGTAGTACCCGTTGAGAGTATCCTCTCCTATCAGTCTAAAGTCAAATACAGATTCTAGATCATCACTCGCAGATTGGACCTCATCATTAAATTTTTCAATTTGAGGAATCCACTCTTGGATAATTTTGTTTTTATTCCTGTCGTTGTATACCTTCGCATCCTCTAGAGTTTTAAAACTCTTAAATTTAAGAATAGCATCATGTTCAGGAAAATGCTCATTAAATTGGGTTGCGATCCCGAGCATTCTATTGATCATGTCCTTAAATCTATAATGGGCGTAGATACCTACTACGTAGTCTATTTTGTTGGTGGGCTTGTCGGTTAGTGAGTAGGTTGCAATAACCTTCACCAAGGGGGTTTCATACAATACCTCTTCATTGGCTGATCCTGAAGAATTACAACGGTACGAAATATGGCTATCCCGCTGGAAATTACCCATAGTCGGAATGGAATGTTTCAAACTCGCGAGGGTTATTTGTTTCCTGAATAAATCCTCTTGATCTGAGAGAAAATTCCTAATTCCATCAATTTGTTCGTTCTTCGCCCTATAAGATTTATCCCTCTGGAGGTGATTTTCTCCCTCTAGGGACTGAATAGCCCATCTCTGCTCTTGGAGTTGGGATGCCCTAGAATTAAATCCAAGTTCATCAATAGTCCACTGAGATTCAATGGCTTTCTTCTCTTCATCGGACTTAATTCTCTGCTCTAGGATTTCTTCAATGGTGGGTATCATAACTTCAGTCTCCAACGCGCCCTCGCCTTTCAGGCTCAGTATATACTATACATGGCTAGGTTAAATAGTTGTTGGTAGTAGACTTTTAAGAAACTCAATTTCCATTTTAACTAACCTCTCACACTCTGGACAATAAATAACATCTCCATCTATATAATCCATTTCGTGTTCATCGGTAATATGTTCCTGCCAGTCGTTATAAGGAGTGTTTTCACAACACCTTTCTCCTGTTTTATTAGAAATCGGGCACCCATCACATTCTATGTCCCAAAACAGTTGACACAGAGGGCAATTAGAGGGTCCCTTATCCCTTCCAATTCCCGCCAAAATGTTTTCATGTTTTTTAATGCTGCCCTGTAGGGCTTCTAATGTTTCAGCGTCCATGTTTATTCTCCTCTTTAAATTTTCTAAACTGCTCAGTATTCCTACAAGTCTCCTCTAGGAAAGAAGAAACTTTTCCCTTTTCCAAAGAGTCCAAAAATCTATGGAATTCTCCAGAAAACGATACTTGTCGATTGGTATGTTTCTTGTCTGGATCTAGAAGGCGGACGGCACTCATGGCAGGGCCACCTTCGCGGGACAATGTATTTTATAATTGCATTCATAACATTCTTGGATATCGGTCCCATCTGGACGGCAACATCCTTCTACTTTTCCCAAATCATTATACATTTCGCGGTAAATAACGCCATCGAGTAAAAAATTTACCATAATTTAGATCTCCTCCGGCCAATGTCTAACTCCGGGAAATACACCATCGCACTTTTCACATTCCACTTGGCACTCCGTCCAAGAATCAAAAACTTTAGATCCTAATTGTAGATGACCTCGACCGTTTCTCCACGCTATTTTATATTTCTTTTGGGGAGGAAATTTTAGAGCATATAAAACCCAATTATTATGAGTAGCTTCTCCGTTCGCAATAGACAAATCGATAAATTCTCTAAGCCTTCGGTCGCAGTCCTCGTATTTACTCTTCCATTGGTCCCTCTCTATCCTTAATCGGTCAATCTCTTCGCAGAGATCGGACACAACGACATCAATTGATTTCATCCATTTATCACCCGATCGATCTCTTTAATTTTCGCGTTGATTTCTGATTTAGGCGCGTTATTTTTTCGTAATGTATTTAATTCGGTTTCTAAATCATAAATCCGTTTTCGCTCGTTTTGAAATAGTGGCGCTACTTGCCGCTTGGTAGGGCATTTCTCGTTTGCCCGATGAGAGTAGGCACAATGCGGGCAAGGCGATTCGGACGCATCGTCTTCAGATGCCTGATATGTTTCATAATTACCACCGTCTAGCCACCCAGTATCTAGCGCCTTAGTTTCTGGTCCGATTACTGTTTCTATTCTGTCTGGTCTAAAACGCGAATCGTTAAAGTCGCGAGCAACTTTCGCCCAGAATTCGCTTGTAACCATAAATTTTTTGTGACCGTCCAGAATTTTAATCTGGAGATAACCTTCTATTCCTGTAGCCATATTACTTGCCTCTAATATGTATAGTATAGTCTATCCTATTTATAGTTAACGGGACCTAAAAAAAAAATGAAATAGAGATGAGTTTACAACTCATCTAGCATCTTCTTCAGGTCTGCCTCTGAAAGGCTCTGTAGGGCTTCGTCCTGCTTTGCTACAAGGATACCCATGATCTTCTGTCTCTTCTGTTTCTTCTCCTTCTCTAGTTCTCTAGCGGTCATCTCAGCGAGCTTAACTTCTACAATATGCCTAACTATAGCTATCTGAAGTTCAAGGTCCGTATCAGCCTTATTCTTTGTGCCAAGTAAACTTTCTCCCTCGGAAGTCTTTAGGCTCTTATTCAAAAACTTGAAGATCTTATCAAGTTCCTGAACCGACAGGTCCCAAAGATCCTCTACCGATACTATCCCCTTGTAAGGGAATCTAATTCTGTTTCTTGTTGCCTGCTCAAAAATATTAATCTCTACCATTTCTAAAACACCACCTTAATTACTCTGTTTACGTGGCCTTCTACGTGGACCACTAATTCGTTCCTTTGCGTCGATGAGAATCCAAGGCCCGATAACTGATCCTCGGACGGGGCGACTCTCATCTTAGATCCAAGGGCTTCAAATACCCTTTTATGGACCAATAGATCTTCTTTCAAATACTCGTTAAAGAAGCCGTTGGGTTGTTCCTCGTTTTTACATCCCTTCAACATGAAGAAATAATGCTTATTTCCTATGCCTTCTTGGTTGTTCCAATGATTGGGGGAGTACATTATTGCCTGTACTGGCTGGAATTGGTTTGTATCCAGGCCCCACAGATTTCTTGAAGCGAAACTAAAGGGGATTTTTTCTGTGAGAGTAAACTGTCCCGTCTTTTTACTGTAAGTAACTTCTGCTACTTGAACTTTTTCTCCATGCCGAAGTTCCTTATTGTATGCAAAGCTATAAATTTGCCCATTAAATTCTATTTCCGCTGTAAATCCGGATCTTCCTCCGTTATGACTATAGTTGTGGACATAGAATATATATGTTCCCTCTGGCATCTTGGATTTGTTAGACCAAGTAATGTTTTCTACGGCTATTCCGTCTTTGGTCTGAGTTCGCGGGGATATAATATCTACGTCCAGTTCGCCACTAGAAGGATGCCCTCTTTTTCTTGCAAAGTAGATCTCGTTTCTTCCTGGCTCTATGCAATGGGCATCAAAGTCATTCTGGTTATCGCCTTCGGTGTTCCACTGGATAGAGAATCTAAGAACCCCTGTAACATCACCACCCAAAGCTTTTACTCTTTGCTTCATAGAGTCCGCTATGTTGCCTCTATAAGCCCACGAAAAGGGATTGTTCCACTTAAACATAGAAGGAGAATCCTTATTTATGGGAGCTATTAGACTTACAAGATTGCTTCCGTGCTTGTTTTCCAACAGGATTTCAATATTACTTGCAGTTGGCAGGATTTCAGACACAAATGTATCTATCGATACCTCTTCTACTCTATCAAAGTTCTTAACTTTTACGGGAACTTCTTTCTTTAGATCTGAGAAGGGGTTAGTTCCACCTAATTTCTTCGTTACATCGCGATTTGCAAATAAGATATCGTTTATACTGATATCTCCTAGAGTGGCGTGTCTTCTTCCCAAAGAATCAAGATAACCAAGTTCAGTAATTTGTTTCTCGGCAGACTCGATCATTCTTGGTGTAACTATTGCCTTGGGACGCTTGTAATTCGTCGGGGCAACTATGGCTTCATATTTTCTTACGGCTTCGTCGAGATCTACACCTTTGGAGAGATCAATCAAGAGGACACCTATAGAATGGTTCCTAATTTTTCCTACCACAGGCCCGGCGAGAACGGATTGTTCCCAAGTATAAATCTCTTTGCCTCCGGGCGACAGGAGATCATAATTCGCTTGATGTTTTCCGAATTCAGTAAGAACTCCTTTCCATTCCTCGCCCTTATACAGAGAATTTTGGGAAATTAGCTCAAGTACGGATAGTACAGAATCTTCCGTGATTTCGTCCAAAGATCTTTTAAAGACTCCTCTCAGCTCGCTTGCGCGACCACGTACTGTTGCCGCCGTAGCTCTGGAGCAGTTTACGAGCCTCGCGGGGATCTTAATGTGTAGATGCCCCCATGTAATTATATCACCATTCTCTGTTTTCTCAAAGTTCTTCTCCACCCCAATTTGAGAAGAATCTATCGTCGCAATGTCTATAACGGGTTGACTGTTAACATATTCTGCCAGGGCCTCAACTACGGGTGCGTATCTTGAATCCTGTGGTAGATCAAAGTCCCAGATTGTAGTTATTACTCCGTTCTTAATCGAGACTGCGTTGCCGAATTGCTTTACGAAGTGTCGGCAGGAAGAACAGTCATGTTCTGTTCTGGTCTTTACTATTTCGTTAGTTCCCTTCGGGAAACTACTTAGATACAGGTTCCAGAGAGTATCTCTATCTGCCGATGTTACAAACAGAGATTTTACATCTTTCGTCATGAGGTTTACGTGTTCCCTCATGGCGGATTCTAGTGTCGAAAAGTTGTCTTTCATATATATGTCTCCTCACTAATATGTACTATACATACGATTAGTATTTATAGTTTACGACACGTCCAAAGACTATAAATAGAACAAACGCCATATCTTAGAATTAGAGGCTAGGGCAGAGGGATACCCTTCCCACGATCAGCCGTTTGGTCCCTGGCCTCTCGTTATTCTCTTTTTTTAATGTTTATTTGGTAGACCGACAGGTATTTAAGCTTGGGATGTATAGTATATGGTATGCCGACAAGGAAGGAATCGTTCTCGACAGTAATAGAAACGTGCTGCCACCATGTAAAAATCGCATACTGGGACATCGAACAAGAATTGACTGAGGATTTAAAAGAATCCTTGACCGAACACGGAGAGGAGAGAGCGAAAGAACGTATAAACAACGACTGTAGCAGCGGGGAACTCAACTGCTATTATGTAGATCATGACGGAAACGATGAAGAAATCCGCGGCTGGTGGAAGATTATTACTGAGGAGGATTAAATTATGTCTAAAAATGAATTTCCGTGGCAAATAATTGATGACGAGGGAGTTATTGAAGAAGGGACTGAGGAAGAAGTTCACACTACTTGGATGAGAATGATAAGGGGAGACTACGATTTTTCTGGAATGGCCCCGGCAAGATCGGGAGATATTAAATTGGTTCAAGTACATGGGGTGATTTAGATGGAATATAACGATAAATTTGACCCCGAAACCCAATTAGAAATCGAGGAAAGAATAGCCTCAATAATATTTGATACTCTACAAGGAGAGCCGATTACAGAAGAGGCGGCAAACGAATTGGGTAAAATAATTCTGCACTCCATCGTTCCAGACCTCCGCCCAGATCTAGTAGCAAGAAAATGGATTATATCAGATGGAAATGCGGCGGAAACTCATGAGGACTGGGAACTTCTCTTGCGGACTGCGGAGGAATGGTATATGTATTTGTCGGAAGAGTCCGCAATTGATGACGACGGGATGGATATCGCCGTCTATGCTCGAAATTTCGATGACATCATAGAGGGCGACCTTGACTCCCTTAATAGCGCAATAAAACTTTGGGAAGAAAGAATCGCAGAGGCGGCGGGGTATACGACTTTTACGGGTACTGGGAATTATTCAGTGTCCGCCGCATCGAGGATGGGATTGAATTTGACAGTGAGAGAGGTGGAGGAATGAATCTAATACTATATTTTATAGCCATGATTTTTATCGGGCGATGGGTGACACAAATTCCAATAGCACTTATTAGAGGATATAATTTAGATGATTTTATTGGAATGTATAAGATGTGTCCCTGGTTTCTTGCCCTAGATATAATTCTAGCAGCGGGATTTGTGGGGTTTGTAATATCGACAACTATTTAAGTTAGAAATGTATAGTATATACTGGAGATGTAAATCACATGGACCTAATTCTAGAAATCAAAAATCAAGAGGATAGGACGCTAAGTCTATCGAGCGGGAACCAAGTTATTATTGCCACTCCAGACTTAAATGAGAATTATTGGTCTTACAGAGTTAGATTGTCCGATAACCAGGCCGTCCTTGGCTTTCCAAAAATGGCAACAATTGGAATCGGATTTGAAAAAGAAGAAGATTGGAATACTAATTTGCCTTGGTGGGCTCCTTCAGATAAGATATTGAAGCACATAATAGTCAACAAAGGAGATTCGTCTATCGAGAATAAAGATGTCTTAACTGCAATTAAGATGATTAGAGAGTTCATATATCAAAATCTTTCTTGGGCGGATCAAGAAAGAGCGTGGAAGTTGAATAGTAATTTAATAGAGGAGGAATAAATATGTCTAAAACTTACTACATTGTCCTTAATCAAGACAAAGTAATCAACGCTCTCGCGGATGAAGTATTCGATGAAGTGGGTGGACAAAATGGTTATCACGGGATTCATATTCATCCTGCGGTATTGGATGCATATGAACATGGGACTCTCGATTACCCTTGGGTTACAAAAGTAACTTGGCACCAGAACGGGAACTACTATCCGCCTGGATCAGGCCACATATCACAGTTCGGACTAATGGATTTCTTTAATGAGGATGCGCTTCACGATTCAGGCGTAATGAGTGAAACCCTCTCAGAGGTTCGTTCCGATGCAAGGCGGGAATGGGCATTAGAGAATAATTTCGAATTTGAGGATGTAGAGGAAAATTTCTTGGATGAGGATTGGAGATATTATGAGGCCGTCCAGGAAATTATAGAGGAATGGGAACAGACAACTCTAGATTTATTTAGAGAACAGGCGGCGGTTAATAGGCTGGAAGAGGTAGTGGACGAACCAGAAAGCGAGTCTGAAAATCAGATAACTTATATTTATAAAATTATATGGGAGTAATCTCAGGTGAAACAAATTAGTACCGAGGAAGAAGAGATCTTGAAACTTCTTCCTAATAAACCTTTTATGTCCCGCAATATAAAATCAGACAAAGGAAGCGTTAAGGTTGCTTTCATCTTAAGATCTCTGGAAGAAAGAGGGTTGGTGAAGCGGGCGGGGAGATGTGGTAAACTTGGGAGGTATATACTATGGAAGAGGACAGGTAAAATAATGTAATTATTTTTTTTTAAAAAAATATTATTTCAATTCTTCCTTTTCAATCTCTTCTAGTAGCCGATCCGTGGCGCGAAGGGTATTAGATTACTCGTCAGGAACAAGCTTAAGTCTCTTCGAACTCCCCGGAATAAATAAGTCATTATAGCGGGCCAAGGCTGCATCGAGATCATCTTTTAATTTTAGGTCTTGCATCACGCAGCCGACGCTTACTAAAAAATTATTAGGCATTTAGGATACCTCCGCTGGCTCAGTATCGTACTGGTCCCATCCATCGGGAGCGTTTAAACCCTCGGTGCTGCCTGTGTGACCGTCCGAGCCAGATATTTCTCGACCCAACTGCTCTAAATTCTCGGCGGTATAATCGTCATCTGTCAGGCTTCTACCTATAATAACTCCCGCGAAGTTATACCAAATTATCTGTATTTTAGAGGTCATCTAAATCCCCTCATCCATCGATATAATTGATATCGCTCCAAGAGTAACCGCGCACCCGCCAGAGACGATAACTGCCCACATTGCGCCACCCGTACCTAATCCGTAGATTGCAATTATTGTGGCTACGCCAGCCATGAGGCCGTTAAAACGGGATGGGATGAGGAGGGCCATTTAGATCACCTCGCCCCTCATTGATCCGCGATACATACAATCTTTTCCGCAGACAACGCAAATACATCTCCTCTCGTCTTGCGATACGCACCCGATTACATCGTCATTTTCATTCGATTCTTCGAGTTGTTGGTCAAAAATAAATCTGGCTGGCATTTAGATTACCTCCCCACCTGCCAACTTCGCCCTCGCATTTCTGGCCATCTTCGTATCCAGTAGCGGGCTTCCTTCCGGAATACCCTCACCAATAGCCAATTCATATTCTCCGTCGCTCATAGCCAAAGCGCGACGCTTGGCACGGTACTCCACTATCGGCACGGTCCGCTCTTCGACCACACCTCGGCAGAACGAAAGACATCCATACCCGTCGTGGATATAGCCCTCTACCAGCTCGCCAATTGCGGCCACGCCGCCAAGATCTACTGCGTATTTTCCGTCTTTCCAATGGATCTCGTGGTTTCCGTTAGATACCATTATTCTACCGTCTGGCATTCTGTACCCGAAATTTTCCTTGACCAACAGACCCGTTGGAAGGTAGAGATTGATATCGTCTGGAAGATTCCACTTCCGGGCCGCCTCCTTTGTGAGCGGCCAGATATACCATTTTCCGCCCTCAAATTCCGGAAACATTCTAGGATAATTGGGAGTGTGGCGATCTACTAGATCTTCCTTGGCGAGAGCCGTCCCTAACCCATTTGGACCATCGATCCCAGTAAACCCTTCCTGAATAGCCAATTCCCAAGGCCACGCGGCGTTGTCACGGACTTCCCGGACGATCCGGGTAATATCGTGGGCCATTTAAGCCACCCCATCAGGCCCGAATTCCACATACCACCCATAACCAACAGGTGGTTCTGGGGTCCAAAACATCTTAAACGCCTCCACAGGGGTAATCTCTCCTCGCCAGCAATGGGCTTCGTGATCAGAATTAAATTCTGCGTCGGAGATATAGAATCCCCGATTCAATTTCGGGACCCAAACATAGGTCGTCCCGTTAGAACGAGCCCAAAGGGCCTCATCCATGTAAGGGGCGAATTCTGCGGGGAGAGTCCGATTCGCCAGTCCCTTGTCTCCTGATATACAAATCCTTGTTCCTGGGAGGATTAGTCCCTTTATGGCTCCTTCGGTGAGGAACGGGAACCATGCGGTTATCTGCTCATACGGAAACTGAGCCCACATAGATACGTGGAATTTCGGAGAATTCATAATTTCGTGATGACTCATAAGTCCGTCAGGAGTTACATAAATCGAGCCCTCGTCATCCCAAACGCTCATGATCCAAGCCGCATATCCGCCGTAATTCTGTCGAACCATTTCTAGGGCATCTTCTCTAGAGATCTTCTTTGGAACTGCGGGAAACGTTCCTCTTAGAGAGAATTTTCCCGTCTCACTGTAGTCGAGAATTGCAGTACCATTTTCGCTTCCTACTGGAATAGTTAAAAACGACATTTTTAAGCCACCTCCCCATTCAATATAGCCGCCATCTTTTCCGCCTTCTCTGAGATCTCTTCATATTCTTTCGCATATTTTTCAAGTTCGAGAGCATACAATCTCAAGAATTCTGGCAGTCTCTTAATGGCGGCTTTCTTAATTGGCCTTCCGCAGTCTGTAATGACTTCGTTATCCACTTCCATTGTATCCGAAACGGAGTAGAGGCCCCAATCTTTTCTTACGGAAAGCCTATAATTTACTTTCCCGAAATATTCATGATTATCAGTATAAAATATTTCTGGATCTATAAATTTGATCCCCGCCTTCGGGCCTATAATCTCAAAATACCTGTCGATTGATTTCAAAGCGGCACTGAGTTTATCGCTGTAGCGGACCAAGTTTTCTGCTCGCTCGTTTATGTACTGTACGGTTTCTGTAGCGATTCCTGTTTCGACTTCCGTCATCTCAATATTTCCATTCATAGTATTTCCTCTTGGTATGGGACTTCCGCCCCACATCCAATACCTATAGAGGTGCTACTAGAATAAATAGTTGTTGGTATGTGCTGACCTTAATTTTTCAAACCCAAAATCTAAGAAACTGAGATTAATTTTTCAAACCCAAAATCTAAGAAACTGAGATTAATTTTTCAAACCCAAAATCTAAGAAACTGAGATTAATTTTTCAAACCCAAAATCTAAGAAACTGAGATTAATTTTCAGACTGGAAATCTAAGAAACTGAGATTAATTTTCAGACTGGAAATCTAAGAAACTGGGATTAATTTTCAGACTGGAAATCTAAGAAACTGGGATTAATTTTCAAACTGGAAATCTAAGAAACTGGGATTAATTTTCAAACTGGAAATCTAAGAAACTGGGATTAATTTTCAAACTGGAAATCTAAGAAACTGGGATTAATTTTCAAACTGAAAATCTAAGAAACTGGGATTAATTTTCAAACTGGAAATCTAAGAAACTGGGATTAATTTTCAAACTGGAAATCTAAGAAACTGGGATTAATTTTCAAACTGAAAATCTAAGAAACTGGGATTAATTTTCAAACTGGAAATCTAAGAAACTGGGATTAATTTTCAAACTGAAAATCTAAGAAACTGGAATTAATTTTCAGGCCCAAAACATAGCTATATATAGACATACCACATACACAGTATATGGAGACAACTAAGATGAAATACTTCCTTGATACAGAATTCTCGGAGCGAGGCCCGAAACACCCAATTGAGTTGATTAGTATAGCCATTATAACTGAAGACAACCGTGAATTTTATGCGATCAATAGCGCCTGGTACGGGTTCCTTGCCCACCGAAGGGCGAGCAAATGGGTACGAGAAAACGTTCTGTCCCGTCTCCCTCGCGGAGAAGATATGAATGTATCGTCGGGTGGATCTCCGCGTATGGCATGGGAAGGCTCTAGAAGGATGCCAATTTCTCAGATCAGAGAGGAGATTTTGGCGTTCATCGGCGACGATAAGCCCGAGTTCTGGGGCTACTACGCAGATTACGATTGGGTGGTCTTCTGCCAATTGTTTGGGGCGATGATCAACATTCCGAAAGGATGGCCTATGTTCTGTATGGACTTGAAACAACTATGCACGGAGAAAGGCAACCCAAAAATGCCGGATATGCCAAATTCAATTGAGCATCATGCTTTGTATGACGCTAGGGAAACGAAATATAGATATGACTGGTTGATGAAGGCGGTTTGAATTCCGCCTCCAAAATCCTGCGGGAATAAATTGGCTCCGTATAAGGGGTTATTTTACGATTTAAGTACGCCGGCGTTAATATCTGATTTAGATTATTTTAATGAGTTTATCACTATTAATTTTATTTCTAGATTGATATACATTTATTTTTAATCTTTTTTTTATTTTTCAATTTTCCACCGCCGGAAAATCCCCGGCGGATATTTTTGACGCGTATAAGGGCTTTATTTGAGATTTTGACACTTCTCGATTTTATCTGATTTACGGAATTTTAATGAATCTGTCGCGATTTGTCATCGATAACATGAATATTATATTTATACTGTGATCTATAATGATTAATTGTGTAAATCTGGATTAATATATTTATACTGTAATGATATTACTTCGTGTTACTATTTTGCGAATTCGTGTTACTAATTATATTTGAAATATATTTAGACTGTGGGTGATATGAATCTAGTCATTTATATTAATCTATTATTTATTTTAATTATTTTATGTATCCTCAGATTTCATTTTAAACATTCTAAATTTTTATATCCTTGATCCATTTTCCGAACTTTATTCATATTAGGTTTATATTAAATTCATATTAGATCTATCTATCACCTTCTCCTTAATCCACATATCCTTATAGGACTTCTAGCTATTTATATCTAGGTAATTAGTATAAATTATACTGATAACGATTTTATAAAACTTAAAAAGGATAGAATTGATTATAAAAGAAATAAAATAATATATTGATTTAGAATCGATTAAAAGAAGGATACTAAACTAACAAGATAATAGGTTAAACCGATTAAATTATAGGTCTTAATAAGGATTGAGACAAACCTTTTAAGCCATCTAAAATTAATAAGTAATAGAGTTATGTGATTAATAGGAGATAATGGTTTATTTAAAACGTGGATATGGTTTAAAACGATTGTAGAGATATGGTTACAGGTATCGGTTTTAAGAAAATGTTACATAAGAAAATGTTACATAAGAAAATGTTACATAAGAAAATGTTACATAAGAAAATGTTACATAAGAAAATGTTACATAAGAAAAATAAAATAACCAATTTATTAAGTTTAGAAAGTCATAAAAATAAACAAAAAAATTAGGTTCGGTCTCCTTTAATAATATTCCTAATCTGATATTTAAGTGATTTTGGAATTTTGTTTAATTTAATATTGTTCTTTTCTATTTCTTTTATATATCCAAATCTATCTGCGAGAGCTAATAAATTACAATCGTAGCTACATACATGATTAGCTTTATCTGCATGAGGAGACATAAAATATACATCATAATTAATTATAACTGTATATCTGTCAAAGGTTTTTCCGTCATTATCATAAACTTTTATTTTAAACATTTAAATCAACCTCACTGCAAAACAAATAACCAAAAATAATACAAAATATTCTAAGATTAATAACCAATCCTACTTATAAATTTATTAATATTTATCAACTCCTATATTTATCTTCTCATCCGGGCCGATTATTATAAAACCGGTTTTATCGTTCGTTCTACTATTAAACCAATTTAATTCTTCTTGAGTAATATTTTTGTATCTGTAATCCATTTAAATCAATCCTCCGATTTTTTAATAATGTTTTCTATTTTAGCTTCAATATAAATATTTAAATTATCCGTATATTTAGATGGAAGCTTATTATATTTTTTTCTATTAATTGTAATATTAATTATTCTATTACATTCTTCTTTAGTTAATTTATTTTCTGGCATTGATTTAATTACTTTATTTACATCATCTTTTATACTATTAAAAATATTAAAAGCGTCATCTCTTCTCATATTTATTCATCCCATTTCTATAAATTCTTTTGTATTTCCGTTTTCATCAACCACATAAATATCTATCACTAATTTTTCTAGCATATCTTCAAGAAGACTAAAGTCTTTTTCTGTAAGATATGTTTTATTTAATAGATATCTAGTAATTTGTTGATCTTCTAAAGAGTAGCCAACGTAAAGGTTGTCATTAATTTTCTCTATGTCAATTGTACTAAAATTTTCTTCTAGCTCCTCACATTTAGGACAAATATAAATTCCGTCGTGCCAATAATTCATATCTTGCCGTTTAAATTCATGTTCGCAGATATAACATAAATCAAGGTTTTTTATATATGACTCATCGGCGCAAAATTCAGAACAAAATTTTTCCTCGTTAAATTGTGAGTCATCATTAGTATAATATTCGTTTTCGTCTATAAGTTCGTTGCAATAATCGCATTTTGGTAATTGTTCATATTCTTTTGAGATTTGTTGTCTTAATTCTTCTATATCTTCCGGTTCTCCTTCTCCCATATCAAAATGTCCATAACAGATCCCTATTTCTTTATTTGGTTCTTCGGTGCGCCACATTTCCATAATAGATATAGCGGATTCTAAAGCTTCAATGGGATCATTATAAGACTCTCCCTCTCCAGCATATTTTGGTACTAGCATATCCGAGCCGGAATAATCTATATTAGGATAAGCTATTTCTACTAAGCCTATATCGGGTTGATAATAGGGTAATTGCCGAGATACAAAATAAGTAGTTTTCATAGTTTTAACTCTCCTCATCTAAATCTTTTCCATCCTCATCTAAATTGAAAAACTCAGGATCTGAAGATTGATCCATCAAAAGCCTTGCCATTTCTTGAGAAGATACTTCTTTTTCTTCTTTTATTACTATTTCGCCGGAATAAGGGCCGTCGTTAATCAAATAGGTTAAATCTCCTAAAGAATTAAATTCGCACGGTCTATCTTCAGATAAAACCGTTATTTCAATGATTGATTTATAAAACTTTCTCATATTTTACTCTCCCCTATTTAATTCTAATTCTATTTCAGTAATATATTTATTGTCGGCCAATAATTCGACAATTTTTAATATTTCATTTATTTGTTGTTGATTAAAGAATCCTTTAGAATAATATTCTTTATATGAATCCACATAAAGGATATTTCCAAATTTTGATCTATTTAATTTTATTTCAAGATAAACATTTTTATTCTTTGAATCTTTTAATTGATATAGTTGATGTTTTATATATGGAATTAATTTAAATTTCATCTTATCTCACCATGTAATATAAAATCTTCCTCTTTTCCTGTCGTTTCAATCTCTTTAATTATTTCAATTGGAATATTTCTTAATGATTTAAATTCGACAAAATATTTACCTTCTCGTGCTAAATCCTGAAAAGACAAATAAAATACTTTAAATTTGTTTTCCTTTACGTCTATTTCATGCTTTTTAAGGATGTCCTTAATTATCCTTCTTATTTCTGTTATGTTTTGATCCATAAATTAACCTCTTAACTTTTATAAATTCCATCTTAAAAAGATTTAACTTTAAAAAGTATGTTTATAAAAGTTAATAAATATTCCCTACTAGATAACCTATAACCTCGCCGTTATAAATTATCTTTTGGCTATTTTCATCATAAGGATATACCTTATCTTCTATTTTTGCTTTTGGGAAATACAGATTAATAAGCCTTAAAGCTTCGGTAGTTGTGCCTATATGATTTAAATCTGTAGCCGATGGATTATTTATAAAATCAACCCCATTAATACCAAAAAATCTATATCTATCATCTAAATCGTTCATAAATTCAATTTTATAAGGGTAAAATACCATAAGTTTATCTCTCCTTAATTAATATAGCGTAGCCATCATAATCTAAAGTATTTCTATATTTATCATTTAATATCCCTATAGGTAATCCGCGAGGATCATAATTTATCGTGATAGATATATTATACGATTTAGATATATCTTTAATCAATTCTTCAATTACTTTAATATCTGATTTATCTTTTTGCGTTAATTCCTCATTACAGTATTTAGTATTTAATCTATGAAGATCTTTAGCTGTTAATATCAATAATTCCATATCGTAATCCGTTATATTTGGAATTATTTCTTTTAATATTTGTTGGTTTGTTTTTCTCTTCTTATTTGGACTATCCATTAATATAGGCATTTCTTTATTCCTCTTTAATCGCTTGTCTTAATGCTATAATTATCTCTCTATCGGTACAATTTTCTATATTTTTGTGCTTAATCTCCCTATTATCATCTCTAAATGTTAATACCTCTCCTTCTTTTATTTTGGCGGTTGATCCTGTTGTTTGACATACAACGGTATATAAATATATGCCAGTTTGTAATTTTTCGCCGTTTAACCCTTCAAAAGTTATACTTTCCTCAATTATACTTATTTCAAACATTTTTATTCCTCCAATTTTATTTAATCTATCGTTAAATAATCGTTATATCCTTCGGCGGCCAATGATTTAATACTATTTAATTTAGATCTAAGTATTCTTTTCTTTTCTTCGGACTGGATTTTATTAAAATCTTTACATCTATGAGTAACAATATTATATGAGAATAAATATGTAAGTCCATAAATAGAACCTAAATAATCTTCCCATATTTTTATATTTCCGTTCTGGTTTGCTCCTATAATTATTCTCATAAATTTATTCCTCCAATTTAATAATTTCCTCATATTCTATCGGATTTATTCCACCATAATTATATTTAAGTATCCATATTCCTTTATGGTTTATGGATATATCCAACGAAATATTAATATCACATTTATTAAAATGCGCTCCGAGGTTATCAAGGTTAATATGTGGCTGAGGAAGAATTAAAGGGTTTATATCACTATAATAGTTTTGATTAATAACGGTTTGCGCTATTACAGCAAAGCCTACAAAATTTATACTATGAAGATCTAAAAGTTTAGAACTATGAAGATTTAAAAAACTGTTATGTGTCGCTATTTGTTTAATTAGATCAATTAAATTATCTGAATCTGCACGTTGGAAAAACGCTATTAGGTCTTTTCCGTCGGTAATACATAATAAACCTTTCATCATAGCGCATAACTCCATAAGCTTTTATTTATTACTTTTTTGTATTCTATTTGTTCGTATTTTCTTTTCTCTTCAAGTTCTATATTAATATTGTTTTCAATGGCTTGAATAAAGCCTAATTGATACTCTTTTGGCAGTCCTTCTAATACTTTTTTAACCGTTTTATATTTCTCTTTATCATATTCGTAAATAGTATCAATCCTTAGACCTATATCTAAAGGATCTAAGTTTAAAGCCTTAGATAACCTCTCATTATCTTTTATGACTTTTTGCATTTCTTTATAAGAGAGTGACATATTTATTTCTCCTCATAACTTAATACTTTTTCCTCATGCAATAACTGTATTAATTCCATTAGAGTTATATAGAAAGGTTCGTTTAATTTTATCTTATCCATCTCAATCTTTTGCTTTTCCATGAAAGTGAAAAGCTTTTCAACGTCTATTTTAATTTTATCCTGGGAATTATATATAAATTCCTCGGCAATATTCATAGGAGAGCCAAAAGTCTTTTTATTTTCATAATTCCATACAATAAAATTTGTTGGAATATGATTTTTATTTAATAGGTTAAAATATTCTTGTGGTAGCGCAAAATCTATTTTATCAGTATTTAAACCGGCAATTTTAGCTAAATTAGATTTATTCATGTTTATCATATCTCCTTTAATTAATTGCTCAAAAAGATAGATTTAACTATCTTAAATTGAGTTAATTAAGGAAAATATTTCTCTTCAAGTATTCTAAACTGTCCAATTGCATAACCTTCTTTATCTAAGATTTTAATTCCATTGTATTTATTCATTAAGTAGCCATCTTTTATTTTAATTCCTTTATCATTAAATGCTAATTCTCCTTCTTTTATTTGTTTTCTAATTTGGTATAAGACTTTATTAATGTCTTTTATTTCATTGACATTAAATTTAATTGATAGTTCAAACAAGTTTATTCCACCTTACAAATATATAGTATTTTATAGCTTTTCCTGAAATATCAAAATTTTCGGTTATTCCAAGACCAATATTTTTTAAATACAAATATGTTTCTGTTTTTATTCTTGGAACAATAATAATATTATGGAATTTTTCTATTTCTATCTTTATCTCCTCATCTTTTAATCCATCTAAATTTATAAGCATTTCTTTTATTTCATAAAGAGGATTAAACATATTAATATCTCCTATATTGGATAAATTTCTGCCTTACATCCCTCTTGCCTTATTACATCCCAACAATAATATAATAATGTTTCTCCTTTAGGATTAGAATAATTTGATGGATTTATAAACCAGGTTTTTCCACAATTAGGACAGATAACCCCTATATTTTTATTTATTTCACTTCTTTTTATTTCCCAAATATCCTTATTTTCATCATATCTTTTATACATTGAATCAAATACTTTTTCTTTTCTCTTTTTAGAAGCTTCATACATCGGATTATATATTTCTTTAGAAATATTAATCACCTCTTAAAAAGTCAAAATCTTTATCAGTTATTCCGCTATTATCACAAAAATCAATTATCTGATTTAAGAAATATTCCCTTAATATTCTATTCTTATCACATTCTTTTACATGAATAAAATCCTTTTTATTTTGGTCAAACCTCATTAAAGAAGGGCCGAAAAAGGGAATATTAGATAATTCTCTTATTTGGATTTTATTCATTTCTAGGTAATAAAATTTATTTTCTATGCGCTCAGTTTTTCTTATGTCCGAGTCCATAAAAGTTTTATGATCGCGACACCATTTAATAAAACTCTTTAAATTGTTTTCATACATTTTAAATCACCATGTTTTCAATCTGATATAGAGCCCTTTATCATTAAACCATTTATAGATAATATCCATCGATTGACTTTTACTTTTATCTCCCGATTCTTTAAAGTAATAATCACAAAATTCGTTTTCCGTTATACCAGTTATAAAACTTTGTGGCTCTCTAGAATTATAATGTTTTACGTTTAATGTGCCGTCGCTATTTCTTGGTTCTATGACATATTTTTTAAATCTGTCGGACATATTATTTAATCTCCTTCTTATAAACTTTCTATTATAAAGAAAAATATAAATATTTCTTTTCATATCTAGGTTTAATCGAAGCAACAACACAAAACAGATTTAGATGGTAAAGGCTCCAAATAGATATTAGCTAGTACTGATTTAGGTCCTAATTGCTTAACCTCTTTTACGGTTATATTTCTATTGTCGTATGAATCGAATAATTCCAGGTCTAATTCTCCTATATTAATAAACAAATAAAGATAATTACTTGTTTCTATGCAGGTGGAATTATAAACCCATAAGATACTATCTTCATATATTTGGTTCGCTGTTGCTGTTGCTGTTGCTCCTAAAAGGAGCATTAAAATTATTAGGTATTTATACATTTAAATCAATCCTCTTCAGTATTCATTTTCTTATACAGATTTATTAAATCACCAGTATTCAATTCTTTAATTAATTCATGTAATGATATATTACTATGAAGAATTGAAGTTATCACATAACTTTTTGAAGGTTGTCCATATTGAAAGCCAGCTTCATTAAATTTATCTGTATATAATATATCTGTTTCTATCTTTTTGGCTCCGATTGAATCCTTATCCTCATATTTATAACCTTTTCTAATATAAATAGTTGGTAGATCTAAATGTTTAGCTATTTCAATTTCGGCAGATTTATCTATTTCTATTAATTCCTTCTCTATTTCTTTTACGGTTTTCTCATTATCATAATCTGTAGTATATCCATCCGATATAAATATTTCATCATTATCTAAATCGGACTCTATTTGAGTTAAGTCTAAATATGGCCAATTTTTATTTAACTCTGATCGATTAGGATAATAGTTCATAATTTGAACTTGAATTATAGATCTATAAGAATAATCGTCACTTATATAATTATAAGATCTATAAAACAAACCGTCATCTTTGATTATATATCCATCTTTTAATAGTATCTTCTCAAATTTGTCTAATGTATTTTGAAGATTTAAATAAAATTCTTCTTGCAGCATTTCATCTTTTGATATCATATGTTTTCATTCCTCCTCATCAATTAATAGAATTCCATTTAATTCGGTCATATCAAATTGATCCATATCATCTAATAGAATTGATATTATATGTTTTCATTCCTCCTCATCAATTAATAGAATTCTATTTAATTCGGTCATATCAAATTGATCCATATCATCTAATAGAATTGATATTATATTATCAAGTTCTTCATTAGAAGCTAAAGAAAAATCTAATAATAAAGACTGATATATAGTATCAATTAAATTATTCATATCTAATGAATCGAAAATAATCGTATTTTTATATTGTTCTAAAAATTCCTCTTTTTCTCTTTTTTGTCTAAATCGCATTACATCGGCAATATTGTTTAGAATTCTTTTATTTATAGACATATTTCTATTACTCCTAATTAATTTAAATCATGTTGAAAACTTTTGCACGTCCAAGGATCATAAATATGAATTTGTTCTAAATTATTGTAATCTGCCCAATAAAAATAACATAAGCATAAATCGTGATCTTCTATTTTAATGGACATTTCATTATAAAAAGTAAATATATTGTTATAAATACTTGAATGTCCTTTTTCTTTTAATTCCTCCATTTCTATATCTAGCTTCTCATAAAATTCTATTAATTTTGCGTCGTTGTCTAACATTTCAGTTTTAAACTTTTCAGATAGAACCATTTTAATATCACTTCTTTTTATATTAAACTAATTATTATTCCATAAGATATTTTATCTTATGGTTCAAAATAATTATAAGCAATATAATTATCTTAGCAATAAATAATCATTATAATGCCAAAAATATAAGTTAAAATATAAATTAGATTGTTTTCTAAACTAAATATACTGGTTTTAATGTTATCACCTTTACATTATGGTTTATTTCTTTTTGTGGCACAAATATAGAGAAGATTCTTTTTATTTGCGTCGGTTTTTCATATACATTAAAATTCCCGTGTTTCTCTTCAACTGCTCTTTTAGCCGCGGCGACGCGACGGTTATATTTTCGTTGTTGGCCATGAGACATTTTAAATCAATCCTAATTTTACAAATTGAAAATATAAAATAATCACAAAAATCATAACGATTACAGATTTAATAGTATTTTCGGACATTTATTCAATTCCTCCAAAAGTATATATTAAACAAATTGTAGGATATACAATTAATAGAGCTATTCCGGCTATGCAATATACGAATTCAAGCATTGAAATGCTTTTATAGTATTTGATTAAATTTTGCATTTTTAAATCACTCCTTTAAATAAGAGACAAAAGAATTAATAAATTACAAATCTCCTATCTTCCATATTATCACTCCTTTTAATAATAAATGTCTCCTAATGCCAAATACACGAAATATGTAACAAGATATATAAAAATTGCTGTGATCTTTAACAAAACAATTATATCATCTTCCATATTAAGACCTCCTTCTATCAAGAAAGCATAACATAAACCAGTACATCAAGCAATCCAATCGCCAATGTAATGTAGTCGATTTCGTTTTCGTTTTTAGTTGCTTCAGCCAACAAAATTATCCCCATCGCTAGGGTTGCCGCATTTAACAAAACTTCTTCCATATTAAGACCTCCTTCTATCAAGAAACCATTAAATATATTATATAAAGTTCCACTCCAATCACCGCAGACAAAATCAAATTTTTTATTAGATTATCCATATTAAGACCTCCTTCTATCAAGAAAGCATAACATAAACCAGTACATCAAGCAATCCAATCGCCAATATAATGTAGTCGATTTCGTTTTCGTTTTTAGTTGCTTCAGCCAACGAAATTATCCCCATCGCTAGGGTTGCCGCATTTAACAAAACTTCGAACATTATACCTCCTAATAATAAATGTCTCCTAATGCATAGTAGAGTAGGATAATAAAAATTGTAACATACGCTAAAATTCCGAGTATCTTTAACAAAACAATTATATCATCTATATCGAATTCGTCCATTTTGTATCGCTCCTTAATTTATTACTGCTATTATTGGGTTTTGTTTAAAGATATCATAATAATTTAGTACTTTTTATCTAAATCTCTTAATGGAATTCTTAACGATCTAATTAAGGCCCGAGATTTAGAGAAAATAATTTTTGTTCTTGGTCGCAAGTCTATTCATAAGGGATAAGTAGTATTCCCGCACCTCGGATTAAAAAACTCCTCGGCTGTCAGTATAAAGAGCCGGAAATGTTAAGCCCTTTATCCTTAGCTCCCCACGGCGATTTAAAAAGGTTCGTGGCGGTTTGCTGTTTTTCGTTTCTCGCGACAATAGAGCAAAAACTTAACTCTTTACCGTCGCGTTTTTTAGTAATCCGAGGTTGGGTTTTCCCTTAATCTTTTTCTCTTATTTCAGTATAAGGGAATTCGTGGCAACCTCGCCACAATTACCGGTTATTAGCCCTTCTCTGTAGGTTTGCTCTATACTCTACTATGCTTTAGTAGTATTTATACTTTTTTAGTTAAGACTACACCTTATAAATACAAAATAAACTAATTTGCGAAATATAAATATCAGTAGAGCTATAAACAAAATAAGACTTATCCTTTTTGAGCTCTAAAAGTCATATAACGCCGCGAAAGGTTTGATTTATCCTTTTTGAGATACAAAATCGATATGAGAAGACACGCCGCAAAACAAAACGTAGATCTAATGGATTATTGGTTTATCTCGCGCGAGCTCAGATATTACTTTGATCTTTTTAGTGAAAAATAGGTTTGAATATCGGATTCACAAGGCTCATTTCTGAGCCGAAGCGAGCCTAAACAAAAAGAGAAGTTTATACGAACAAAATAGCATAATGCGCCGGAAATATATAAATTAAGCAACAAATAGAATTATGATTATTTAATTCGAATAGTATATTCCGAAGGAATGTATAAGATAAGGCTTTACTGATATTTATATAATATACGCAGTTTATGACCACGTAGAATCGATTTTAAGCCTACTTAAAAATATAGTGATAAATTAGTAGCATTTAAAGGTAAAGTCTTAAATTTGGTCATTCTAGATAAGTATGGAAGATTATAGAAGGTTATCATATTGATTTTGTCTTTTGATCTAAATTGATCTTATTAAGGTTATAAGTTTAATATATAATTATCAGTAGGACTTTACATAAGTTTATATACTGCCTAGTAGGCAGATTAATAATAATGTATGAAACTAATTCGCTAGGTTTAAAATAAGACTTCGAGATAATAAAGAGATATGTGAGTGAGTCCAGGATTATTATAAATTAGATATGGCCATTGTGCGAAGGCTCTCTTGATACTGATTTTGTTTAGAATATGGGTTTGTATGTAAAACGTAGTACAAAACATTGATTTAGTAGCATAGTGTAAGACTTGAAGAGTAACCGAAAAGTTTATATACTTAATTCTTTTATAAGGATTCTTCTATATTAATATAAATATTGTAACGATATATATAAATACAGGTCGATAGAAGTGTTCCTTTATAATAATATAATTATAAAACTTAAGGTATTAAAGAATGAAGGTTTATAATAATTATTAAGGATTTATATAAATATCAGTAAAAACCTTAAATATTGATGTTTTTATTGTAAGAAAAATCTACTGATAATTATATATAAATATTTGAGTGATTAGAATTGGTGGATTTAGATATAAATGGTTATATAGAAGTATAAAAATTAATAAGGTCTATATGAAGATTACAATATAATAATATGTTTATAATTATGAGATTGGTAATGATTATGACTTTTACCGAAGGGTTTATATAGTAGAAAGCCGGCAGATGTTGCCTACCCATAAATAAAAATGGTTGAATAAAAATACCCGATTTTGGCGTATTTTTACAATTTGTTGGATAAATGAAGGTTAATAGGTAATTAATGTATAAAATAAACGTTAGATTAAATAGTAGTTGTCCAAAACTCAAAATAATCGTGTTTTTTTAAGGCCTTTTTTCCCCTACTCTTATCTTTATATTCTCTATTATTATTCTACCTATATTTATATATATGTATTATTATACTATTACCCTATTTTTTACTTTAAGTATATATAAATAGTATAAGTAAAGTATATAATAATTCTACTGATAACTAAAGTTATAATTATAAACTTTAAAGAATAGTGATACTCTAAACACTCTTTTTGTTTTTATGGCTAAAATCAGCGATGGAAGACATTTATAACGATTAAGTTTTTAATGAAGTATACATCATCATAAGATGAATTTAATATAAATAACAGGAGCCTTCGAACTGTCTAAAATTTGCAGATTAAAAAAAAGACACAACAATAATAAAACTTTTAACGTGCCGCGACAGATCAAATGATGGAAAAATCTATCATGATTAATCATTATTAAAATTCTTTTTATTATTATAAACATAAATGAATAGTGATCAAAAAAAAAAGGAGTATTTGCGTATTTTTATAAATATAGCACTTTTTTAATCGCTCCGCAAAGTGTTAGGTAATTCTTTAATAATTTTTACACTTTACACCATAGGTAAAAACATAAGGTTCTCCTGCTATTTATATTTAAATCATCTTATGATGATGAACTTAATAAAATTCAACTGAAGTAAATACACGTCTACTGTATGTGTTTTTTCGTATTTTTGTTCATAAGATCATTTATATAAAAATACCTCATCACTATTCATTTGGGTTTATATTTATACTTTTCGTGATGTAAGTCCGCTGATATCGACGCACTTTTTAAGACTGATTTCTGAGGAGATAATTTGATTAATATATTATTACATTTATTAATAATGTTTTATACATAACTATTAATCATTATAAACATGGAGTTTTATGATCTTAAATCAATTAAACTTGCGTCGCGATGTACTAATATGTACATTGAGAATTTTTAATAATTAATAATATAATTTAACTTTGAAATATTTATATATAAATCCTGGGATTGAACAGCTTAATAACGATTTATGATATTAAACGCTAATGTTTATAAAATATATAAGATTTATATATGTGGTGATACATTTTATATATTAAAAATGTATTTATGAATGTGAAATGTATATAGACATTATAATATTGTAAATACTTTGCGTTTAAGTATATAAAGATATGATAGATAATAAGGATTGAAAAGTAATGAATTGATTGATAAGATAATATAGATGTATAAGTTTATAATATGGTTAATCATATTAAACCTAGTCAATTGGCTTGATATATCGATATGTAGCGAATAGCATACAGTAGAACCATAAGGCTTTTTGAAGTACTTTTCTATGCTGATAAGTAAGCAGATCCGCGGAGCAAAAAGCATATTCTTATAGTGTAGGTATTTGCCGACTTAACATAATAACAAATCACTATGATTTATAAATGTATATATTTAATATTAAGGTATTTAATCCATATTATTGAAAAGAAATATTAAAATAGATATGGTTATAATACTTAATAATGTTTAATAGATTAATTATATTAATTAATTTAAAAGTATATGAAATATATAATAATTATTATATCTTATATAGAATAAATGTATTTAATAAGTCGAGTAATATAAAAGTAATTATATATTATTAATTTTATGGGAGGGGGTGGATAAAATTAAAATTCGCGCGGCTACTAACGGGCACAGCTATACAAAAATGACAATACCGTATCTTACCTACGCTTACCGTAATAACAATATTTACTTATATTTACTTATAACTACCAAAAACTTTATATAGTAATAGGTGTATTTCATATTTATTATGTCGATAAATAAATTTAAGACAAGTGTTGCTCTATCTCGCGAAACACTGGAATGGGTTGAGGAACAAATCAAGTCGAAAAAGTTTAGTTCAGTGAGTCATGCGTTTGAGTATTTGGTTGAGCAGGAGAAAAACAGGAGTTAATTTTTATGTTTGAAAAGAAAATTAAAATTAATAATGTTTTATATGACTTGAAGTATAATCCAAGTTCAAAATCTTGGATGTATCAAGAGTTAATATGTCAATGTGGTTGTGGAGGACATCTAATATATAACAAATGCCATAATCAAAATGGAATTCCTAAATATATTAAAAATCACTATTGCAAGGGTCCAATAGCAGAACAAAGGAAAGATGAATATAAACAATGGGAGAAGCAATTTGAGGGTGACTATTTGGAATATAAATATCAAATAGTAGAAGACTTTCAAAGGAGATCTTCGCGAGGAAGAGTTGGGGTCTATCATTCTTTAAAGACGAATACTTCATTATTTTATGCCTCTTCTTACGAAAAAAGAGCTATGGAAATTTTGGATACAGATACAAACATCAAAACATATAGTAACTGTAAATTTTTTATAAATTACACAGATCCCGAAAAGAATAAAGTTCATAATTATTTTCCAGATATTTCTGCTGAATATGAGACTGGCGAGAAAAAGATTATAGAAATAAAATCGGAATATCAAGTATTAGATCCAAAAAACCTCGCCAAGTTCGCAGCCGCCAGAGAATATTGCGGACAGAACAACCTTGAATTTGAAGTCTGGACTGAAAAAGATTTAGACCTTAAAAATAAGGGTTGTGGATGAGCACTATTTTTTACTACAAAATTTAAACCCAATACGAGTAGATTAAATAGTAGCTTTGCGCTCACTCTATGGAGTTCGCGTAGCGCCATCTAATATGGCGCATATACCTCTTCACAAGTTTATATTTTCTTCGTAAGTTATATTCCATTTATAAATTTTCATAAATTAACTATAACGGATGCCCACGATGAGAATCTAGTGAGGCCCAGTTATTCTCCTCCACCTAAATGTTGCCACGAACTAAACCATTATTTAGCAATATTGTGGAACGGAGACATAACTACGTGCTGCGGAGACCTCGCCGGGGAGAATATTTGTGGGAACATTTTTAACAAAGGAATCGCGGGAGGAACGAGACGAGGCTCTCTTTGTGAGAAGTGTAATATTTATAGGTGATAAAAATTTTTTATTTTTAAACTACAATACAGTTAGATTAAATAGTTGTTGACGATAACTTTATATACAATAAACACAATACATATTTCTATGGCTTGCGGAGGGTATTCTGATCATTGTGATGTTTCCGGATATTATGTAGATTACCGCCCGCCGTTTTCGTATCAGAACACAACTTGTTATGTTTGGAGTAATACTAATGAGTGTGGGGAATCATATTTTGTTGACAATTCTGGATGTTATAAAAATATAAGTCATCACAACTATTCTAATTACGCAAATATACCTCATGACAATATAAATTTCAATAATGGTATATTTGGCAATGTTCCGTTTTCTAATTGGAGTAATTACACAAACTCTCCTCACGGAGATACCCCAAGTTGGAGTAATTATGTTTTTACTACAAACTGGTATAATCACTCCAACCACAGCAACAACTCGGGAAATTCTTACGTTCATATCAACTCAACGCCCCATACAGATTTGAGGCCTCATACAAACAATCCTCACGGAGACGATCCTTGGTATAATTGGAGTAACTATCAAAATACTCCATTTAATAATGGTGTTTTCGGGAATACCCCATTTTATAATGACCCTTGGTATAATTGGAATAATTATGGGAACAGTCCATTTTCTGATTTTTGTAATCACACAGATACTTATATTTAGAGAGGATGTACATATATGTCTACAATTTTAATTTATCCAAAAACAACTTGCGAAGTTGGATGCGAATATTGTTTTTCTAAACCGAACGAAAAGCAAAATTATGATAAAGAAAAAATGATGGTAGTAATTAAAGAGGAAATCAGGAAAGATCGGATATCTAATAATGGCCACGATCCAACCGTTGTTTTGCACGGAGGAGAAATTTGTTTTCTTCCTTTAATTGATTTAGAATATTTTTTGAAAGAACTAGAAGATATCGGCATAATCTGTGGACTTCAAACATCATTAATGGGAATGACAAGGGATCACGTGAGACTTTTTAAAAAATATAAAGTGAGGATTGGAGTTTCGGTAGACGGCCCAAAAGAGTTGAATATTTTGAGGGGTCCAAGAAACGAAGGGCGGAATCGAGAATACCAAAACGAATTAATTGAAAACCTAAAAATACTAAAAGACGAAGGATTAAGATGGGGAACAATTTGTGTTCTTTCGAAAGCTAATGCGTCTAAAGAAAATCTTCCTGTTTTATTGAACTGGATAAGAGAAAATAAAATAGAAGCAAGATTTAATGCCATGTTTGTGCCTACTTTTGATTTACGTTTGTCAAAATGGATGTTATCTTGTGATGAATTAAAAAATGCTTGGATTGAAATATCTAGGGTCTCAATAGAAGAAAACCTTCCAAGTATTGATCCCACAAGAGATTATATTGAGTCTCTGCTTGGATACAGTACTGCATCTTGTTCTACGTCTTCTAAGTGTGACTACGCTACTACGGTATGTGTTACAGTTCTTGGAAACGGGGAAATTAGTAGATGTGATCGATGTTTACAAGATGGAGTTTATTTAAGATCTAAAGAAAAGAAAAGTACATCTAGAAGCGATATGTTAGAAAAAACCGAGTGTTCTGGGTGTAAATATTTTAATGTTTGTGGAGGAGGGTGTCCTTCTGAAGGTATAGGTGGGGATTTTAGAAGAAAAACTTACTATTGTGAAGCTGTTTATGGAGTGTTTGAGTATTTAGAAAAACAGTTGCGGGGTATACTTCCAAATATAGTACTCTCAATAGACGATCCAAATTATAAAAAAAATGAACCCTTTAATTGGTCAAGAAATATGCAACGTGGAACTCGTGGAAGTAGTCCACGCCCTCAAGACTCCGACAAGCATCATCTTTGTGAACAGTCTGGGGAATGCCATGATAAAGGACACGCGAATTCTCCTCACGGGGACCATATGAATCATATTAATAGGTAGGGAGAATAATATGTCAACTATTTTACCATCCAAATGGAATTCTTGGTTATACGAGTTTTCTAAAAAGGCTCAAATTCTTTTTTCAAGAACAGAATTTGAGATGACTGCATCGGGGAAGAGAAAGGTTGGAACGCTTCATCTAGATCCGACCAACTTTGATACGCAACTGGAACAATTAACCAACAGGGGATTATGTTTTGTTCCAATTTTTAGATCTAAAAGAGTAGAAGGATTCAGTCATAATTTAGAAATTGAAGACAAAATATATAAAGATACAGTTGTTTATGGGGTGATTTCAACCAATTTAGAGTGCGCAAAAGAGTTTAGAGATTTATATAAAACCAAGGATTCCGTAATTAGTCCAGATCATAGAAAAATTGGAGATCTTTTGGGGTATCCTTCTTGTTGTTCGTCTTTTTTTGATGAGAATTTTAAAGATGACAAAGACCCTATTTTTAAGATGGCATCTAATTCGGACCCAGCATCAAAGAACTTTTGCTATAAAATAAACAATCTTGTAAGAGAAAATGCTATCCATCTCAGATATTTTGGTTTTAGGGTTATACCTTGGGTTCCATGTTCATATTACTGCGGAGAAAGTTTGAAATATTCTAAACAGTGGATAGATTTAATGTATGAATTAGACCATGACGTTACCGAAAAATTACTGGAAATTCTATCAACTCCAGGCGAATTTAGTTTAGTAAACGGTCAAATGTTATGGAAATCTGATTTATTCATTGGAATGTGCGATGCGCTAGAGGATTATTATATTGAGCCCAGGAGAATAACAATTTCTGGTGAATAAATGACCAAAACAAACATTGCCGGAATTTTTACAATAAGAAACGCGGTTGATGCTGGATATCCGTTCGTAGAGTCTATTTTATCCGCACTTTCTTTTTGTGATTCTATTCTTGTAAACGACGGAGGCTCAAATGATGGAACCCTTCAATACCTTTTTAAGTTGAAAGAATTATATCCACAAATTAAAATATATAAAATTCTAGACGTAGGGAAAGTTCGCTGGCAAGCTATAGATGATGTTTTGAATGTATTAATTAAAAAGGTTGATACTGATTGGATATTTGAACTCCAGGGCGACGAAATGTTTCACGAAAAAGATGTAAATTTAATAAAAAATATAATAAACAATACAAAATGTAATGGAATTCGTAGCTCTCGTGTAGATTTAACTTCGTGGGATACAGATGTAAATAAACCTACATATAAAATGGGAACCATGAGATTAGTAAGAAATATTGATGGTCTTACCTCTGACTGGGGAGGCGATCATTTTACTATAAATCATAACCCTTTTCCAAGAAAAGGGTTTACTCTTCATAATGTTCCACCCGAATATGACGCCCTAAACTTAAACTTATATCATTTTTGTGATATATTCCCTGGAAATTCAAAAATTAAAGCGAAAAGACATGCCGAACATCTTGCGTGTACTGCTCCAGAAAGAATAAGCGCTTATGATTCAAGAAAAAATTCTCATATTCATAAAACACAATCAAAAAATATAAGTCAATTTCCTTTGTTAATGCAAGGATTATGCGGCTCGCAATATTACAATGTAAGGGAAGAATTGTTGAAATGATAATTGAATTAGGGGATTATGAAGCGGAAATAAATTGCTTATATTGCGGTAGAACGGAGTATACTGAACAATTGGTATATCCACGCCAAGGACGCGACAGGAATGGGCAAATAAAAAGTAATTTGTTCGGAGTGTATGCCACTCAGTATAAAGAAGTTGCCGCGTCTCATGCCGTAACATTTAACGTTGACGGGTTTGTAGAGTTTAATAAATATGGATATCTTTATATATTAAACCCAGACGATTTTGTCCAGTTAGATTCCTGGCGATTCATAAGTTATGATCCAGTAAAGCCTATTACATTTGAAATTGTTAAACCAATAGAATATTTACATAATATATTAAACGGAGAATGGCAAGGAACAACCTCTTATGGAACTAAAAAATTGGTATTAAAATTTAATTCATCAAAAACTATAAAAACAGAGAAGGATGATTATATGATAAATGAGTTGAGCGATCCAAAAGTTGTTGCTAAAGAAATTTTACATAATGAAATTTTGGAAGTTATAGATAAATTTGAAGAAGGTAAAATAGAACCCAGTATTTTGTGCGATATGTTAAGAAAGCTTGATAAAAATTGGGAAGAGTTCATTGAGTGACAAATACATTTAATGGGACCCAAGTAGTAGTAAAAACCGCCAGGTCTTTATCTTTGTTTTTTTCTAAAAATTCCTTTATTTTGTTAGGGCAATCCGAGGCGAATATTACACTTTTAGGAAAGGTATTTTCTTTGTTACACACAAAGAACCTAAATTTACAAGATGTCATAGAAACATAGTTTAGTTTTTAAGATATATAAATGTTATTACAATTTATTTAATTCACTTTTTTAAAACAAAGAATATGTAATAAATTAAAAATCATTATTTATGACAATTCCAATTAAAGGCGGCGTTAAAACTATAATTAGCTCTGCTGCGGTGACATCTTCTGGAGTATCTGAAGAATTTGCGCTTTTGGATCACGTAAAATCTCTTATTGTCCAACTAGACGTGACCGCGGCAGCTACAGAGGTAGGAGATATTCTTGCCGTATGGCTCCAAGGAACCGTAGATGGCACGAACTTTTATGATATAGGAAGGTTCGCAGATATTCTTGGGAATGGGAACTCTAAGAGATATGTCATGGTACTCAATAGAGAATATGCCGCCGAAAGTGAGTTAATAACTCCAACCGACGCGGCAATGAGCGCTTCCACCGTAGGCCAAGGGCCGTTCCCTGATACTCTTAGGGTCAAGTATACCGTAACTGACGCGGGGGCAGATAATGCGTCTTTTACTTTTGGTATAGTTATTAATTCAATAAGATAGATACCGCAACCTTTATATCCAATCCCATCCAATTCTAAATTAATCTATTTTAAGAAGAAGGATGGCGAAAAATATGGATACCACCAAACTTGATTGGTCTCTCTTCACAAACCAAGAGAAAGAAATTTCTACGATTAATAATGAACTATACGCGCTCCGCAAACAGAAATATCCTGAATACCGGGATTCCTATTATCGATATTATAATGAATTTGGCATGAGGGGTATGATTGGAGATCTTTATAGAAAATTTGATAGATTGAAAATTATGTCGGAGAGTTATTTTGACTCAGAAATAGTCAGTAAAGAAAAAGAAATTACCGACCAATTTTATGACATTATTTCCTACTGTCAACTTCAATTGTATTGGCTGAGGAAGGAGAAGTGGGGAGGAGAGGAAAAGCATAATACTGGCGACCTTTGGAGTAATACAACTTCAGGGGATTTAAAATTACACACAAGGAAAGATGGTATAAGCGTTGTGTATGTCCCCGCTCAATCGGTTGTCCCAAGCAATATTATTGGTCGTGGCGCAAAAATTCTCGACGAGATTGTTAAAACTATGCCCGATAAAGGATTGACGATAACGCTTACTATGCGGATTCCAAATGATATAGACGAAAAGAAGCTGCGTAAATTAATCGCAGGTAAACTTCAAGAAAACTTGGGGAGATAGAAATATGTTTTCTGTTTCCGCCAGTAAAATTACAACGTATCACTCCTGCCCCCGAAAATTCTATTTACAATATATTTTAAAACTAAAAGAGCCTACAGAATCCCCGTGGCTTGAATTAGGAAGTAGGGTTCACTCTAAATTGGCAGACGGAATATTTGAGTCAGATGACCCAACCGAGAAGATATTACTTCAAAACGGAAAGAAATTCTTGGACTCTATGCCGAAAAACCCGATACGTGAGACCTCATATTCTGATCCAGGAAATCCCGGACGCTTTTATGGAGAGGTCTGCGGGCAAAAGGCGGTAGGGATTTTCGATATCCATTGGGAGCCGGAAATATCAGAGGGCGGTGATTTCAAGACGGGTCAATTTTGGAAGTCTTATACCTCTCATTTTGATATGCAGGCGTGGATTCTTAATGAGTTGTTCAAGCAAAAATACGATCAACCTTTGAAGAGATTTTGTTTCGCATTCCTAAAAGATGGATCGGTATATGAACCAGAGTGTATAAAAGACGAAAAATCGAATAAAAAAGTTGAAAAGTCTATTAAAAAGATTCTTTTTAATATAGAAGAGGGGAATTATCCCAAAAAATGCGGCAATCTTTGTGATAAATGTGGTCTGAACATGTTTTGTAGCATGGATCTCTGAGGTTTTCCCCCATGATTAAAGACCCTTTAATAGCTAAAGACGACCAAAACGTTTATTGCCCGACCTGGACACAACTTTTAGGGAAGAAAACTACTTGTCTACAACACAATTGTACCAATTTTATACCAGATCAAGAGGTAGAAGGAGAAACTTTAGAGGGATTTTGTCGAAAAGAGGGTATACTCGATGCATTAAATAGCATCATTGTCTCTTTGGGAGTTCTCTCGGGCCAGATAGATTTGACTTATCCAGAAGATCCCAATGCAGAACCCCCAAAAGAGCCAGAAAGGGATCTATATAACTAAATTAAATGACTTTATTATCCAATTTTCAGTATTAATGGTCGGGTTAATCTCGATCGCGATTGGCCGTATCTTGGGCGCTTTACACTCCAATATTGATCAAATTTTGTCTAATTTCTTAATTTTTGGTGGATTATTAGTAATAATTTGCCTATTTGTAACAATTATTCTTACTTGGAGGCGAAAATCTGCGCAAAACCTGTAAAATATGTGGTTGTAGAGTCCAATCTAGGGAGGCGATTTTATGCTCAGCGTGTTCTGACGAGGTAATCGCCGCTAAAATAGTCGGAAAACGAACTAAAAAGAGGGATTATTGGGAGGAGATGATCGAAAACTTTATATAGTATTAGATATATTAACACATAATATATTTTTAGTTAGGTGTTAATATGGATAAAATTAGAACAAGTGTTACTTTACTTCCCGCCACCTTAGAATGGATATCGGGAAAGGTCCAGCGGTGTACTTTTAGTTCTACAAGTCATGCTATCGATTACCTAGTCGCTGAGGCGAAAAGAAAGGAGGATTTAAATGGCGAAGAGAATCCCTGAAGAGGGGAGGAATCTAATTTGTAAATTATATCTCCAAGGAGAGTCTTTGAAGTTCATAAAAGGAAAATTTAATACGTGCGACGGGACCATTTACAATATATTAAAAGAAAACAACATTACCCAAAATCGCAGGGTAAAGGATCGTAGCTCTTGTTATAAAAAAGAATACAAGAAAAAGTATCGTGATGAGCATATTGAAGAGAGTAAAGAGTGGCACAAAAAGTATCGTGAGGATAACAAGGAAGTTATCAGGGAAAAGCAAAGAGAATATGACTCGAAACATAAAGAACAAAAGAAGGAATATAACAAAACAAATAAGGATAAGCGCAGTAAGATTCAAAAAGAACATATGCAGGATTTAAAACATATAGCGCTAAATATGCTTGGTGGATGTAAGTGTTTTTTATGTGGAGATACCACCATAGAACATCTCACTATAGACCACATAGATAATACTGGACACATAGACAGAAAGATGGGGTTAAAGGCGAAAAGGTTATATTTAACTATTGCTCAAGGAAGATACCCTGAAAATAAAATTTCAAATTTAAGAGTTTTGTGTTGGAATCATAATTGTGGACGAAGGAGGGAATATTTAGATCTTCCATCGAAAGATCAAACCGTTGGACAAAGATATCGGACCAAGATTTGGAAAGAGGCTTTTGATTTCTTCGGTCCGTGCCGCTGTGGAATTTCTGACTTAAAGTTTTTGTCGATATCCCATATTAATAATGACGGTGCGGAACGGAGACGCAAAGGTGAGCCTTTGGGACCAAATCTATTATCTAAATTTCGTCAAGTGGGGTGGCCAGAATCTTTAAAGGAAGAATTTTGCTTAGAGTGCTTTAACCATAATTGTAAGAAGTTTTAAGAGATTCTATCATATTTTTCCGAGAGAAACCTATAAATAGTATTAAATATATTATAATAAAACATGCCGCATAAATCCCGAAAGCGCCGCAAAGAATATAAAAAAAACTGGGTCAAAAAGAACAAAAATAAACAAAAATCATACAACCAAAAATATCGTCAAAAAATTAAAGATTTTTACAAAGAAATTAAAGAAAACTCCTTTTGTGTTCTTTGTGACGAGGCAGATGTTATTGATTTTCACCACATTAAAGATAAAGAATTTTCAATTTATAGTGGGGTGAAAGCTGGGGTTTCGGTCTCTAAACTAAAAGAGGAACTTAAGAAAACTATAAGTTGTTGCCCGAGTTGCCATCGTAAAATTCATCTAGGATTGTTGAATCGAAATGCGCGAGCAAAATATGAAAAGATTTTAATAGAATTTGGGGTGGATTATAGATATCTACCGAAAGAAGAATTAGAAAACAACAAAGAAAACGGATTCTCGAATATTCACAACGATCCTCCCAAATTCTCACAAAAGAAGTCTCAAAAGAAAATTCTTCCACATATTAACGAGGATGGTACCATTCGATAACTATTTATAGTATGAAATCTATTTTACTCGTATGTTTAAAATGCTAGATACGATTAACTGTGAGAGTTGTTGCTATGAACTTCGCTTGATTATTGACGATGAGAATTTTCTAACAATGCCTTCTGACGCTTTGGACGAACTTAATAATGTTGGTGCAGAATTTGACTTTGCAGAGAGTTTTCATGCTGATGATCCAGAAGAGGACAGCTATCTTATTATGGGGACTCTCCGCACCACCGATATTTTCGAAACCCTAATGGAACTTGAAGATTGTGATTGGGTCCTTCCAACCGTGGGCTGCGCGTGCTGCGGAAAGTCGTTAGATAAGACTGAGTAGAAAACATTTTTTTTTAATGGAGTCCGAAATGATTTCCCCAATTAATATTTTAAGTGTAACTCAGAAAGATGGTTATGAAATTAGGAATGAAGAATACTCTAATGCGGATTTTGGAGGCGAAGGAACAATAACTATGGAAATGGCCTATACTCCTTCTGGAGATTTTATTGGAGATCCTCGGATGGCCAAAGCGTTAGTTGAAAAATGGGGAATTGCTCCAGAAAAATCCGACCCATCTCATTCCATCTGCTCGATTGGTTGGGCAGAAGAATCTCAGAAATATTTCGGATGGTCTCACCGCGCGATTTATGGTTTTAAAATTGGAGATGTAGTTAAAGAGGGAGACTCAACTGCTGCGCCCGAAGGGGTCTCCCCGAGCGATAGTCCCGATGCTAAATATGGATTACCCATTGGATTTGTTGCCAAAACCAAAGAAGATTGTAGAAGGATGGCAATAGCTTTTGCTCAATCAGTGTCTTAAAACATACATCAATGTTTTTATCTATACATCATTTAAAATTCGAATGCGCGGGGATTTCTTGGAATTAGGATATAGATATGTAACTTAGGCAAGATTTGATTTAATTCGCGAGATGAATAGAAAAGGCTAAATAGTATTAGATAAATAGTCATAATTGTTAAAAACGATTGATCTCCGTAAGGGATCAAAAAAAGGTGATTGGAAATGAAATACACGAACGCGCTCAAGGATATTCTTGAAGACTCGATGCATAAGCATCTAAAAATTGTAACGAAGGTTGGAACAATACACGACGGATTTCTCCAAAGTTATGGGGAATTCCAGATTATAATTTCAAACAACACAACCAGCCTAATAAATGTTAAAGACATTGCCGTAATTGAGATGCTCAATTGCAGTCTGTCTAGTTACGAAAGACATTGGGATAGAGAAACGTGGCCGGATGGAATTCCCGGAACGCCTTAGATAACCTTAAATAGTATTAGACCTATAAACAATGTGCTTGACGGGTATGAATTTTAAGTAATCTTTTCATGCGGATCACCGTCAAGTATTTCTCCTTTTCTAATATATTGTTTTAATGGAAAGATTTAAATATCATTAAAATAATATACTTCTGATCCATATGAAAAGTAATCCCGTTTTAGATCCTGATATGACTTATAGAAATAAGGAATGGCTATATGAACAATATTGGGTTTTAAATAAACCGATTTCTAGTATAGCAGAAGAATGTGGAGTTTCTGAATCTTGTATTTATAAATATATTTTAAAAGTTTCTAAAACAATAAATATTCCACTTAAAAAGTCTATCGGCTTGGATACATTTAAAAATGAGGAATGGTTGCGAAATGAGTATTCTATAAAGTCCACGATTGTAATTGCAAAAGAATGTGGTGTAAGTCCAAGTACTATTTCGAGATGTATGAAAGAATTTAATATTAAAAGTAGAACGATTAGTGAGGCCAAGAAAGGAAAACCTATGCCGGAAGACACAAAAATCAAAATAAGTATAGCGAATAGAGGAAAACAGAACAGTCTTGGATATAAACACACAAAAGAGTCTAAGCTAAAAATAGGGGCAGCGGCGAAAGGGAATAAGTGGAATGTAGGCAAGAAAAGTTCCAAAGAAACGAGAGAAAAACAAAGCAGATCCCTCCTAGCGCGGCTGGGAGGTGTTTCTTTTCTGCCATATTGTTCTAAGTTTAACAGAGCGAGAAGGGAAGAAATCAGAATAAAATTTGGTAGGGTATGTTTTATCTGTGGGAAAACTGAGGATGAAAATGGACAAAGATTAGATGTCCACCATTGCGACTATAACAAAGGTCAAGGATGCGGAACAAAATGGAATTTAGTTGCCTTATGTTCATCTTGCCACGGGCATACGGGTGGTAATCGATGGTATTGGTTTAATTTGTTGTCTAATTACTGGTTATGTAATCAATCTATTCATTTGAATGAGAATATATTTTATTACCCATTCTCACATAATTTTATTTAATTCGTTTTTTTAAAATATAACTTATCTATCGCTTGGACAACCTTAATATTGATGTTGTTCAAAGCTGCCCTCGATAAATCTAGTATTTTAGTAGAAAATTCTACCGAAGGGCCATTAAATATTAAAATTTTAGCAATTACCCCCGGAACGATGCTTCCTCTCAGGGATGAAGCGGGTAACGTAGCCGCGCAGTTCGAGGCGACTGAGGATTTAATTAAGGGTGCGATTTCTAGAAGCAGGGGTGGATTGTTGAATATCGATCACGCCGATCCGATAAATAGTCGTGTTGGAATTTTTTCAAAAGTTATCTATGATGGGGGATTTTTAGCCTTTGCCCAGATACTTTGCCCGAAATGGGCGAAAATCGTGGCCTCTGGTGAAGATTCCTATTCTGGTTTGTCAGTAGAGGGTTCGATTACTGGTCCCGATATGGAGCATCCCGAATCTATTGACATTTACTCTATTTCTCTTTTGTCGAATGAGAGAAGTCCCCAAGGTGGAGCATGCGATAGAGATCACTGTAAAGTAGAAATTCTTCAAGACGATGAGGACTTAGAATCTAATTCCATTAAAGCCGCTTGGTCTCCCAACTATGACGCTTTTTGGTCTTATATCGAGACTGATGGAAAAATTAACCAGTCTAAAGCTAAAAAGATTTTCTTAAAAAAGACTGGCGACGGATCTAATCGAGGAGATTGGCATTATCCATTTGCCCACATGACGAGTGAAGGTGGCCCCGAACCAGATGTAGAAGGTTTGATGGCGGCATACAAAAGAGCCGCGCAGCAAGGTGAGACTGGACTGTTCTCTAAAATTAGATCTAAAATGAGAAGTATTGATATGGAAATTCCAGAAGGATTAAAAGCTTCGAAAGAAAAACTTGAGGCATCTTTCGATAAAGATACTCAAACTTTCTCAGCGAAAATCGTCGATGAAGATAACGAGGTTTTATCTGAGAAAAAAATTATAATTATTGAAAATGATTCTATTAAAGGTGATTTAGAAATGCCTAAGAAAGAGCTGAAGGCTGAAATTGTTGCCGAAGAAAAGGTAGATGCTAAGATTGAGGCGGGTTCCGCCGAGATTAAGGCCGATATTCCCGAGGTAAAAGTTGAGGCCGAAGCCAAGATTAAAGCCGCGCCCCCGGATGTCCCAATATTGGAAGTTCCCGGAGTAAAGGCTGAAGTTCCCATAGCGGCTCCTATTATTGAGCCCACGCTTGATTGGGGGCTTGTAAAGAATACGCTTGGAATCTCAAGTGTGGATGAATTTAATCGGGTCAAGGAGTCTGCTGGCAGAGTCTCGTCTCTCGAAGAGAAGATTGATACGATTCTTAAGGAGAACGCAGATCTTCGTTCTTATAAGGACGATCAGACGAGAAAAATGCTGCTTGATGTGTATCCCCCTGCGATTACCAAAGATATTGCTGCGGCATTTTCGGAATATACAAACGATCCGATCGCATTTACCCAAAAATATTCTTCTGATGCTGTGAAATTTGCAGCTTCAAAAAATGTCAAACTCCAGGGTTCCGCCGCGGAGTCCGAGGTCACAGAGGAAGCGAGAAAAATGCAGGCCCGAAAAGAAAAGCGCGACGGATTTCTCAAAGCAACCGGGGGACCGGTTATAAGATGATTAAATTTCAAGGTGATTTATAAATGGCTACCCTGTACGACTGTATGGCACTCAAAACCGTTACCAATCAGGCTCAAACTGCTGTCAATGGACCAATTATTTTAGACTGTTGGTTTGAGGAGTCTGATATAACGGTTTCTTCCGCTAAAACTCACTCCATTGGCGGCGTAATGCTTGATAGACCTCTCTATACTTGGGCGTCTCAAGTGACTTATGCGGATAATCCGCAGGCTCCAGACTTTGTTTCTCCTGCTGCTCAGAACGCAGAGTATACTTATGCAAAGTTATATGGAAAGCCCATTCTTGTGCTTTCCAGTTCTATAACTTCTGGAACGACCCCCATTGTCGGAGTTCTTGGAAACGATCTACTTGGACCTGTGTGTATTCCTCCGACTTCCGCAGCCGCCGATTCTGTAGCAGAAAGAGTTGCTGGCAGATATCTCAGACACGGACAGTGCACCCTCTTTGGAATGGCCTACTATCCTGTTCCGGTTGATGCTACGACCAATATTGACGTTGGTACTCATCTTGTCTATGACAAGAGTTCTGCCCTATTCAAGTATCAGGCCGCAGGAACTTCCCCCGTAATCGCTATGCATTCTGCTGAAGATGCAAGTGGTCAGTATGTCGGCGCACTGTTCTACGGTTGCCCCGAGGCTGAAACTTAAAATTATATTTGAGGTGAATTAACAATGGCAAGTAAACCAAATACCGATATTTATCAGAATCGTGAAACTATCAGCGATTTGATCCGCGAATTCATGGTTCCTAATATGCCTATGCTTTTCAAATATCCTTTTAAGGAGATAAGCACTCAGGCAATTATCGCAAAAAGAAAGAATTATACTGCGGATACAGATCCCAAGAAGATTGAACCCTCCCTTGGTGGAACTCGCGAGACTGCGTGGAATAATGTTTCGATTAGTCTCGGTGAGCAGGTCCCCATCAATACCGATATCAGAAAGGCTGGTACTGCTTTTAAGAATGCAGATCTTAACAATCCCACTTTCGAGTCTGACGTGAGAGATGTTTATTCTCAAATGGCTTGGGTAATTAGCGATCAGATAAATTCTGATATCTTCGCTCAACTTATTGCTGGTAATGGTGCAGATACCACCAACATAACCGCAAAAGCTGGTGGAGAATGGTCCGGCGCAGCCGATCCCCTCGGGGATATTAGAGCAATCGCTCAAGATATTCGTGCAAATCGCGGATTTAAACTTGATACAGTGGTTGTAAATGCGACCAACTACTACGAGCTATTCGACCACCTGGAAACGTCAGATGCCGATATGGACTACGTTAGGGAGAAAGTAGCTTCTCAGCGACAGTTTTACGAGATGATAACCTATATCAAGAATATAGGATGTACCGTTATTGGTGTAGACGAAGGCGTTACCGAGTCTAACATCCTTGGAATAGGCACCTTCATGAACATGCCATGTTATGAGACCTTCTCTTATCACGATCCAGATTACAATGTCCAGCCCATTGCGGACAGCGCTAATCAAGGTCTCGGAGCCGCCAATATTCCCCTAAACGTGAATACCTTCGATTCCGTTGATGGATTCGAACACAATGTGTACTCTTGGGTCGACTCTGTAACTCACGTAGCTAGACCAAAGGGTATCCTTTACAAGACTGGTGTGATTTAAACCACACCTAGTCTTCCTATGACTTTTTTGGAGGACACTATTTTTATGTACGAAAAGAAAAAGAAAGATGAACCAGTTGTCGATTCTATCCCCGAGACCAAAACACCCCTCAAGCAAGACATCCAAGTATCCAAGGCCGACACTTCAACAGGAAACTACATCCTGCGTCTTGATGGACTCGTTACTCAGATTCAAAAGGAACTCGAAAAGATTCCTGCGGGTGACATCCCCGTAAAGGTGCTTCACGAGGCCGCAGACCTTCATACTTTTGGAAGACAGACTTACTTGTTTTTCATGGAAAAGTCCAAGAATCTCGGCGAGAAGGTGCTTCTTATTGATGCTGTAGGCTTGGAAGAACTGAGTCGGAAAGTAAAAGATATTTACGGCAAATATCGGCTTATAGATGTGGTTTCTCAGCCTGTTAATAAGAGACCGCAGAGTAAGAAGATTTATTTAGCAATATTTGTTGGATAAAACAAACCCGAATAGATTAGAAACATTGACTTTCATAGATAAAAATCGGAATTCGCTTCCAAAAAGAGGCTGTCCTTTCATGAAAGTTTAAATTCTTCTGATCTATTTTAATAATAAAATGGAGTAACAATAGAATGTATGATAATCGCTATCACCGGACCGACTTAAATCCCATACTGGAAGATGATGACGTACTCGACCGCTGGGCGAGGATTCCCATTCCATGAAGACCATTCTCTTCCTTTTGCTGATGCTGATTATGGGCGGATTGGCGGAAGACAGCGCCACTGTAACCATATCGGCATGGATTGAGGCAATAAATACCACAAAAAATATTTCATCGAATATCACATATAATAATACTACGGTGAATATATGCCAGATTCAAAGCTATTAGGCAACGACGAGAAAACATACCTAGGTAGATATACCTGGGATGCCATCTACGCACAGAAACATGTTGCGGTGGCGTCAGGGACACTGGAATCAATCCGACTGAAGTGCCCGGATATCATCCCACAAAATCGGGTGGGTATCTACACCGACAACGCGGGAGAGTTGGGGGTACTATTGGCATCATCGGGGCTGGTTGCCACTATCACCGGTTGGAATACTATCGACATTTCAAATATAAATATAATATCCGGCACAATCTACTGGCTCGCGGTGGACAGCGCGTATGTCGCATCAGGCGGATCTGTATTCGGGAACGATCCGGGCGGGATCTCGCGCGCCAAGGCATGGCCTCACGCTAATGCTTTTCCGAATCCAGCGGGGACGGACTGGCTCGTTAGGACTCGGGAATTTGCAATCGCTGGATGGGGCACCGTTGGCGGTGCATCCGTGGGCCTGATTGGTGACGGTCTCGTGGGGAATAGCGTTTTAATCGGCGGGGGATTGGTAGGATGACAGGATACGCAGGAGACTTTTCGTTTGGCCATGTGCTCGTGCCGCTGCCGTTCCCGACACACAAAGGCGACGGCACGCCCACGACGCTAGCAGGAACGCCCACAGTCACCGTTTACAAGGATAATACTACCACAAAATCCACATCAGGAGTCACATTAACAGTTGATTTAGACGGAGTGGCTGGCTCTCATGTGGTGAAGATCGATACTTCCGCAGATGCCGCTTTTTACGCATCGGGGCACGATTTCGTGGCCAAGCTCTCAGCCGGAACGGTGGATAGCATTTCCGTGGTGGGCTACATAGTCGGATCTTTCTCTATTGAGAATAGGTCAGCTCTGAGGCCAACCGTCCAAGGCAGAACGCTTGATGTGGCCAGCTCAGGCGAGGCGGGTCTTGATTTCACCAACCGCCTAGATACTACGGGCATCCTGCCAGCGGCCCAGGCGGGCGGATCTGGAGGCTTGGCGGTCGTTGGCTCTGCGATGGAGGTAGCCACCAAGACGGGCTTCTCGTTATCAGTGACGCCACCAACCGCTCAAAATATTTGGGAGTATGGCACAAGGGCCTTGACCGACAAGTCAAACTTCGCGTTGGCTCAGGCATTCCCAGCCAATTTTGCCAGCCTCATCATATCTGCATTGGGTAAGATCACGGTTGGTCAGAATGATGACAAATCCGGTTATGCTCTGACATCGGCCCTATCCGCTCAGAATGTTTGGGAATATGCGACAAGATCCCTCAGCACTTCGCCACCAACCGCGTTACAAATCGACACTCAATTATCAAGTACTCATGGATCAGGAACCTGGGGAACTGGAGTCGGATCTTCCTCTCTTGACATTACGGTTACTTCTTCGGGAGAACCAATCGAGGGAATAATGGTTGAAGTTTACACATCTTCTGCAAAAACGGGATTTGTAAGAAAAACTACGACCGACGGAGCGGGTCTAGCGCATTTTGATGTAAACGCGGGAACTTATTATATATGGGTCCTTCATAGTGATTATACTGGGACCAACCCAACTACGGTGACAGTAACATGACTTCAATAACTATTCCAGTAACTCCAGTTGTTGTATCTTCAATCGATAGCTATATTTCGGCGTATTGGACAGGATTGAGGACTTCGCTGGATGCAATAAATCCTTCTCTATATACCGATCTAGTCGCCAATGCCGCAGTTGTACTTGAAACGTTCGACCACGATTTCTTAACGCTAAGTCAAATAAACCAAGCTCAAGCCTTATTAGTGTGTATAAACGCCTCAGAATTTTTATCTATAGGCGGAAATAGTAATGATAAATACTATAGTTCGTGGAAAGTATACGATCGTTCGCTTAAGAAAGACATTGGTATGGACCCTTTTACTGGAGCCTTTTGTCGTCTTTTAAAAATAACTTTCAAGGAATATACCAGTAAAACCTCCGCCGCAAGAAGCGCAATATATATCAAAACAAAGTCTAATTCGGTATATCTCGCCCCGAGCATGGACCAGCGAGCTCAGGTGTTTAAGGATTATACGCTTGAGGACGTAGCGACTGAACGCAAATCTTATCCTTTAGACAACCGTTTTCTTTAGACTTTCTCTTTTTTTTATTTAGTTTTCTAACCGACAACTTTATATACTTTTGAAGTATTACATTGAGAATATATTATGAGGACTACTCTATGAATACTAAATTACAGGAAGAATCTTTTACGTTTAGATTGTCGGGAATTATCAGAAACAAACTCGAAATTCTTGCGGGAAAAGAGGGAATGAGTACTGCGGCATATCTGAGACATTTCATAACTTCCGAGTATGACAAGAAAATAAATATTTAATTTTTTTGAGATGATTTAGTTGACGAAATTAAAAGGAATTTATATCAAATGTTTACAGTGCCAAAAAGAATTTTATGTTATGTCATCCAAGAAAGATAGTAAAAAATTTTGCAGTTCAGGGTGTAGGTCGCGATATGAGGAAGAAAACCGAGAATTAATATATCTTGGGTGTTTACGGTGCGGGAAAGAATTTCGAATTAAGCCGTCCCAAAAGGGTGTTAGAAAATTTTGCAGCTTAGAGTGTCGAGGGAAATACACGCGAGAAACCCACGAACCGATACAACATACCAATAATTGTTCGTGTTTATTTTGTGGAAAAGAATTTTATAGAACTCCGGCGGCCATTAAAGACAGTAAAGAACATTTCTGTTCTAAAAAGTGTCTCGAAGACGCTCACAAAAAGGTTGAAGTAATTTGTAAAATGTGCGGGAAAGAGTTCTATGTAAGTCCATCACAATTGAAAAATGGGAAAAAATTTTGTTCTAATAATTGCGCGCACGGGTTCCGCCGAGGGAAGAAGATTCCGCACATCAAGAATAATTGTAAGTGTTTGGTTTGTGAAAAAGAATTCTTTATGATTCCTTCCTTAAAACCTAAAAGAATCGAGTGCTGTTCGAAAGATTGTATAATATTATATAAAAAATCTAAAAAGATAGAAAAAATCTGTGAGCATTGTGGGGTAACGTTTTATATAGTGCCAGCGCGAGAAAAAGAAGTAAAAGTTAAATTTTGTTCTAAACAATGCTATAAGGATGCTCACAAGAAAATAGAATTGATTTGTAAAACATGCGGAAAAACTTTTTATTTAAATCCCCACAAAGTAAACAAGGGCTTCGGTATTTATTGTTCAAAACCATGCCGAGCGAAAGATCTTTTAGGCGAAGGCAACCCAAATTGGTGTGAAGGAAATTCGTTCGGACCTTATTGCCCGAAATTTAATGAAGATTTGAAACGGAGAGTTCGAGCCTATTTTGGATATAAATGTCTCGTGTGCGGAAAGACAACCGAGGAAAACGGCAGGCAACTAGATGTTCATCACATTGAATACAACAAAAAGGCGTGTTGTGACGGAAAACCATTTCAATTCGCCGCGTTATGTCAGTCTTGTCATTTTAGAACCACACCAAAGGTGAATAGAGAATATTGGGAAACTGTATTACACAGAATAATTGACGAGATGTATGGAGGTAGGAGTTACTTTACCAAAGAAGAATGGAAAGTTATTTGCAAGAAATCCATCTAAACGTAGATTTCGCGACCTAAACTTTTTATTTAATTCATTTTTTTAAATTTTGTATTTAATATTAACATTACAAATTAATTCGCATGAAGAAAGCCCTCATTGTTGGTATTAATAATTATCCCCAATCCCCACTTCGCGGATGTGTTAACGACGCGAACGACTGGAATAGTACTTTACGGGATAAAGGTTTTACAAATTCAGTTCTCCTCGATTCTGTGGCGACAAAATCTAATATCCTGTCTGGCTTGAATTGGCTTGTTTCAGGCGCAGTATCTGGAGATTCTTTAGTGTTTTGTTATTCCGGTCATGGTTCTAAAGTTCGCGATACCAACGGAGATGAGGCAGATTTATACGATGAAATTCTCTGTCCAGTAGATTTTTTTAGTGGACAATACGTGTCTGATGATAATTTAAGGTCCATTTTCTCGGCTCTCCCCATTGGTGTCTCCTTAGATGTATTTATAGATTCCTGTTATTCCGGGACGGCTACTAGAAGTGCGAATTTGAAGCCAAATAAATTTACATTTCGTTGTATTCCAGGACCAATCACTAATGGCGCTTTATCTCAGAAGGTCGTTACTCTTGTCCTCAACTTGAATCATTGTCTATGGGCGGGATGTAAAGACAATCAAACTTCCGCCGAGGGAGTTGTTGGTGGAGTCTATAGAGGTTTGTTTACTTATTATGCTGCCCGAAAAATTCGCGCGGGCGGAATTCGTTCTGATTTGATTTCAAGTATACAATCTTCTGTAACAAGTAAAAATCCCTCTCAAACTCCTCAACTCGAATGTACTCAGGCCGAGAGTCTGCATCAACCCTTCTTGTGAGGTTTTTATGGATGACGCAGCTATTTATAAGGAATTGCAAATTATTTCAGTTAATCAAGGTCGAATAGAGTCCATAGTTACAGGTTTGAAAGAAAATATGGATAAGGTATGTGAGTGGAAAGACGACGTTCTCCCCACTCTTCAAACTTGTAAAAATTATATGGAAGCCAGAGCAGATCTTCCGGAAAAAATATCGAACCAAGAAAAAGAAATCGAAAGATTGAAAGAAGATTTAAAAACAGAAAAAGATGCAAATGCTGAATCACGGAAGAAAACCGACTTTTTAATGGTGTGGTTCTGGAAAATTTCTGGAGCCGTTCTATTAATTGGTATTATAAATGTTTTATTGGTTGCTCTGGGGCGGTTTATAGATGTTGAATATGTTCTAAAGTAGGGTGATATATGTGGATCTATACCTAACGGTTACTTTTATTTTGTCGGCGCTTGCAATTTTGCTTGTTATTTGGGCTTTTTTTACGGGAAAAAAACTTTATTCCGTACATATAATGAAAATATTTATTGTCTTTATCCTTCTTTCAACTTGTACGGCGCAAGATGAACTTGAGGATGATTTTGTTATTACTGATGACAAACCAATTGTACTTCCAGAAGGAATTATAGACGGGACAAAAATCCTAGAGGATAATGCCAAAAAGGTGATAGATTACGCTTTTGAAGATAATGCATGGAGACAATCGGCATATTGGTTTTTATATGGGGACATAAATCTTACAAATGAGACGAATTTAACTGCGTGAGATTTATTTAATTCATAATTTTAAAATGTCATTTCTTAATCCAACAAAGAGTCTTGACAATGATTGGCTCCGAAAGCTTCGTTGTTTCACGTCCAAATATTTACCTACTGTCTAGTGCTCCATGCGTAGATAAAGTTCCTACTGCCCAGCCGCCGACTGGCGGATGTTATATTCGAGCCGAAGGAACTGGTACTGTTGGGACCGCAGTAATTACTGGTACAGTCGGAGGAGCAACTACAGTAGAAACGATTTCTAATTTTGATTCCGAGAAAGTAGGGTTCGGAACTCTCAAATTTACCACAATTACTAAAGTTACGATAACTGGATTTTCCAATTTGATTTTATATCCGGCATCGGAGTCGGGCGAGCGTATAAAGTTAAGTTCATACACTACATTCAATATCCTTGCTGATTGTTATGACCGCTTTTTGAGTGAACAATCTGGACAATATACAGAATTTGGTGGGTTTAGAAATAAGACCTTTAAGACCCTAATGTTTGATGGTCGTTTTACTTTACAAAAAGGAGATTTAATTACGATTCTCGGAGATGAACTTACGGTGGCAGATGTTAGTTCGCAGCATTCGCTTTGGTCGTGTCTCTTGGTGAGTACGCGAGGTAAATAATATGAGTGACGCATCTAGAGTTGCCGCCGAATTAGAAATGTTCGCACTCAAGAAATGGTCGCAGACAGAGCTATATGTAAGGCAATTCTCGAACCAAGCCCAAGATCGTTCGAGGTCGCTTGCACCCGGTCCGGACACGGGGACTCTTGATCGGAGTATAAAATATACTGAAAAGTCTCTCGGAGTTTTTAACCTAGAGGTAACTTCGGAAATTGAGCCGAATGCAAATCCCGATACTGGAATTACTGCCGATATTTATGGACGGCACCAAAACGATGGGCACTACTCGATTTTTCTTCGGAGATCTGTCCCCCCAATTTTATTCATGGAAACGGGCGGCGAAGAATGCTATGTTGATTTAATGGGCAAACTGTCTGGTATTTGGGGAGGAATTTAGATGGTATTTGTTGAACCCGTTCCTACGATGGTAAAAAAAGCAAGGCTTAATTCAACTTTACTCGCCCTGCTTCCTGCTTCTAAAATTCATGAAGGATTCATGCCTAATGAACCAACAATTCCAGGGGTTTATATTCACAGCGGTAGATCTCCTATGCGTCAAGTCGTGAGTTCTGCAAATCAAACTAATCATGTAATGACAGGTGATGCAAGATGGCAAGTAGACACTTTGTCCTCAGAGAGTGCTAGTGCAGCCAATAAACTTGCTCGTGTTTGTTGTGAGGCATTAATGCCTTCGATCCCGACAGCGGGTTTATTTGTAATTAATTACGAGGAAAGAGATACCAATTGGGATACTGGATATCTTTGTTATCGTAGCACTTTTAGGATAGAGTGTCCATATAGGGAATGGATAACGGGATAATTTATATTTAATTCATATTTTTAAAATCTCTATTTAAACCTCTCTTCTTAACCTAGACACGATTTTCTATGTCCGGATCAAACTACTATTCTCGATTCATATTCACCTCGACGGGTCTTCCGCAGGTACTTTCCCAATTTAAAGCAGCTGCGGCTCAAATAGACGCTCAAGCCGCGACTATGGGGAAGATGAATTTTAGTGGTATGGCCGGAGCCATTCCCATCCTAAAGAATATTGACAATTCTTTAATGTTAATGGGTCAGCATCTCAATCTTTTTTCCTCACAAAGTGCAAAACTCGGACAGGTATTCACACCTATGGCCTCTGGTGCTACCAAAGCCTCCACCGCTACTAAATCCGTAACAACTTCCATGACCCAGTTGCAGGCTGTTTCTGGACGAGTCTCTTCATCTACAGCCAGAGTAACCAGTTCAATGTCTGCCATGGGCGCAGCAGGAAAATCGGCGTTAGGAGGAATCGTTGGTGCCGGAGAACGTGCCATAGCTACTATGAGTGCTCTCTCTGCCGCCACCACGTCCGTTGGGCGCTCTATGGCCCGTATGGGTACTCTAGCGGCCATTCCTATGGCCGGAATGAGGGGCCTAAGTGGAGCGATTACAGGCTCGTTATTAGCGTCCTCTGCGGGAATGCTACTAAACCCGTTCAATGCTGCCCCACTAGCGGCTGGCTACGGTGTTTATACCCAAGGAAATGTGAGTAAAGCAGCTTCAGAAGCAGCCGCTAAGTCTTGGCAACCCGGCATGTCTCAGCGAGATATAGATGCGATTAAGCAAGCAGTAATGAGCAATTCTCGCGCCGCCGCTGGACAGTCGATTTATAGTCCTACCGATATCGCAAAAATGTGGGCTGAGTATGCAGGAATGGGCGGAGACGTTTCTGCTGGGAAAATTACTGATAGTTTATCAAAAGTTTTTACTAATTATGCCCAAGCAATAAACGTTCCTGATATTGGAACCGCGCTCAACACCCTTGTATCTCAAAATATGGTTTGGAATGGCCAAGAGAAAGCGTTTAATGAAGCCGCCCTTCGAAATACCTCTGATATGATGGCAATGTTAGTTGCCCAGACTAAACTCAAGGGTACAGATCTTAACGATCTATTGAAAGATGTTTCCCCTGTAGCAAAAGCATATGGTTTGTCCCAAGAAGAGACTTACGCTATGACGGGCGGCATGGCCCAACTCGGTCTCAATCCTCAACAGGCAGGCATGGCCCTTCGTAGAATTCTGTTGCGTGGAACTCCTAACGTTTCTGCGCTGGAAAAACAAGAGGCTTATAACCAAGGTATCACAAATGAGAAAGGTAACATAATTGATGCCGAAACTGGAAAAGAAATTTCCTTATCCTACGTCAACCAAGCTCTTGACCAACTCGACCTTACTTGGGCCGATATTAATCCAGAAAAAAACACAAACGGCATAGTGGGAGTTTTCCAAGATATTGCTTCAAAAATGAAAGAAGCGGGAATGTCCCCCGAGCAGCAACAGGCTTGGATGAAGACTGTTTATGGGTTGCAGGGCGTTACTCCTGCCCAGATGCTTACCCAAAATCCAGAATATTTACTTGATTTGTATGAGAAAATCAAAAAATCTTCTGGCGCAGCCAACTCTATGTCCAATATTATGACCGATAACATGATTGACCAACTTAAAATGTTGGGATCTGCGGTCAAAGGCACTGCTCAGGACATAGGTGCATATTTTGAACCTAGTGTAGTAAAACTTACCAAGTTTTTAAAAGATTCCGCCCTTCCCGGTCTGGAAAATCTCGGTTCCGCCATCGCCGCTGGAGATTGGGAAGGAGCCGCTGATATAGTAGGCTCCGCCGTTGATTTCCTTGGACAAAAGTTCGAAGATTCCGGACCTGTCCTAACAGATTGGATTAATAATGGAATAGACGGCCTAGACGAGTTTTCCCAGCGACTTGCAGATTTTACATCTGGAGGGGGAGTTTCTGATCTCTTTGGTGGACTTGGAGAATGGGCTCAAAACATTTGGGACGGGATAGACTGGTCCCAAGTAGATACCATTACAAGTAATTTATCCACGGCATTTAATAATGCCTGGGACCAATCGATGACTTGGTTCCAGGGGAAACTCGATGCCATTAACTGGGATAATGTTGGTACCAGACTTGGGACGGCCCTAGAAACTGGCGGAGCATGGCTACTCAAAATTGCTGATAAAATTCCTTGGGCAAGCTTAACTACTGCGGCTACTAATGCTTTAACGGGAATAGTACTTAAAATTAACTGGACAGGAGCGTTTGCGGGTGCAAAAGCTACAGCGGAATCTATAGGTGGTGCGGTTTACACGGGAGTCGTAAATTCCGGACTTGCAACTTATTTACAAACCGCTGCTACCAATTTTGCCAATACAATAATGATGGCCGTAGGGAGTGCCGCGGTATCTCTTGCAAATATTGCGATGAAGGCGGGGGTGAGTCCTACTACCGTTGCAGGTGTAACGGATGCTACTGTTAACGAGGGAAAAGGAATCTATAATACAGCTTTAAACGCTGGGAAAACATTGTTAGACCCAATAGGTCCTTATAATTTATTACATTCTACAAACGCACAAGGGGACTATACTGGATTCGGAGACTTTCTTTATAAAGATGAAAATGGCAATTATCAATTTAAATATCCTTGGAGTCCAGTAGAACTGGGGAGTTCATCGATATGGGATGGAAGTAAAAAAACGGATATCGGCGGCCAGTTTGGGAATACTCTTCCTAAAAGTTCTGGTTTTTCTGAAAATGCAGGAAATAAAGTTTTGGGCGAACCTGAACAGTTTTATAGGACATCGTATGATGAAAGCTCTGGGAATAGAATTACCAAAGTAGACACGTCGTATTTGACCAGTTCCAAACAGATAATTGAAGACAAAGAACCTCTTTTGTGGATGGACGCATTTATAAAACAAAGAAGCACACTTAAAGATGCGGCAGACTTAGCGACGAATAACTGTGCCCACCTAGCAACCGATTTTATACAAGACGCAAGAGCTTATGCAAAAGCTACTCCCTCCCCAAATGACGATGTTTGGGCAAATAATTTAAAGTTTTTGGGACTATACGGGACGAATTCCAATGGGGAGGTGCTTAACCATGCGGTGCCAGCATACTCACCATCTGGAAAATGGGACGCTGGATCTACATATGTAATTGAACCCAAAGGGGTTGATTTAAATAACGAAGGCAAGCTAACTGCGAGTAATTACGGTCCCTTGAGTACCGCTGGATCGTTATTTGGGATTAGTGGGTTTAATATAGAACAGGCGAAGATATATGATAAATATTCCATGCAGGACCCATATACAGGCGTTAAAGGAATCGGACAGAACCAAACCGATTTTTCTTTAGAAAATGGCCCTGTTCTTTGGCCCAATTCAGAAAAACCAGAAGAGGGGTGGAAATTATTTACTGGTGTCGGCGGCACAGAAGAAAAATCATATCCAGGTCTAGAAAGTAGTCCTCTCGTAGGAGATAGAGCAGTTCAAGCAACATACAAAGCGGCGAAATCTAGTGGTTATGAGGTTCCTCACGATAGCGACGATTCGGGTTCCAGTTCAAAATCTAGTTCAAAATCCAACTCGAAAAATTCAGAATCTACTTCCAAAAATACAGAACAATCAGCGATGTCTTTAGACAGTATAGACTCCACACTAAAGTCGTTAGGAAATCAACCCGTAATGTTGTCGGGGACTAGGGCGGATAAGTCTACCTATCAAAAGGAATTCTATGCTGACGATGCCAGGTCGATAATCAAAGAATTAGATGCCGCTGGTACTAAGATAACTTCAATAGCCAAACTACAAAAAGATTCTAGTGGGAACATTCTCCCTCCATCGGACTCAGACATAATTACAAACAAAAATCAATTACAACAAGAGAATAACGATATTATCGGAAAGAATAATATAGTCATTGGAGATATGGCGGAAGCGGTTCGGAATTTTCCGCCAGAACTTGCTTCACAATTTACAGATGTAAATGACATAAACTATGATGCAATAGCAAAGGCTATTGGGGATGTTTATTTCCAGGGAGATCAGAGCAAGATTTCTGGAGAAACTCTAAAATCTTGGGACGATACCATAAAAGGAACGAATGCAGATTTAATTGCGGACTTAAAACTTCTTCTGGCTGGATTAATTGAAAACAGAAAAGTTGAAGAAAAAATAGCAGAAAAAACCGACGAAACCTCCAAAAACACAAAGAAGATTGCGGGTTTTGACTATAAAGATCCTTTTAAAACTCTAACCCCATATGTTCCTTCCGTCTCAACCAGTGATTCTTCTAAATCTCCATCTACCCAACAAAATAAAGTTCCTTATGTGGATCAAAATGAGGCTCAAGAAGAATATGACCCAAAGTTTTATAGGTCTTATATTGGCGCGACCGAAGGGTATATCCCCTGGTTAGAACAGGAGGAGGGAGCTCGCAGAATAAGTTCTTGGGGGCTAGGGGCGGCAGGGAAATTGAATGGGCTTGGTTTGACCTCTGGAAACGGAGATATTCCAACAGGTCCTTATACTACACAAGAAATGGTAAATCAAGCGATTATAAAAATTGCTCCTCAGCTAGATGAAGAAGAACTTATAAGACTTAAAGAAAAAATAGAGTCAGAAGGTTTTAATGCTGATTTATTGATAGATACTTCTAAAGCCGACGCATCCTTAACAGATATTAAATCTGATGCATCCAAATCGACTACTTCTATTCACAAAATAAATGTAGATAATTATTCTGTTCTTTTAGCAAAAATGGAGAATTCCAAGTCTACTAGTAGTACGCACACCATATATACGATTCATAAAAATGGAGGAATTTCAGATTTTGGTTCGGGAACCACAACCTTACCGGATAATTCGGTTTTTGATTGGGGAGCGCCATTTAAAAGGGTAAGTGAGTCTCAAGCGTCTTTAATTTCTGATTTAAAAACTTCTGAAGGTACACCAATAGATACGGCAGAGGCATTAAATAAGATTCCTTGGATGAATGATAATCAAAAAAATATTGTAAAAAAAATGTTAGAAATTGTCGAAAAAGACAAAACTGATCAGGGCGATTATCAGGGAGTGGTTAACGCACTTACTAATTTAAATAATGGAAATTTAAAATTTATCCCTGAGATAAATAACTGTGTCAGTGGCGCGGAAAAACTTCAAGACGCTTTTATTGCAGCAGGTTTTGGTAAATATGCCGCTATAGGTGATTCTGGGTCTCATGCCTTCAACGTCATTTCTCCAGATGAAACGTTTTCCCCGTCCACCTCGCTTATCATTGATAGCACTCCGGGACAGTCAGATGATACTTTTTATCCGAATTGGGCCGCAGCCGCCTCCTCCTCCAGAGCATCCTTTGCTTCTGATGTCGATCTCCGTCGCGATTTTCCCGATACATCTCAAACTATTGAATTAAAAAATGGAGTATACCAAGTATCCCAAAATTTTGGGATGGACCCATTTAAGGTGTGGAAATATTTGCCCACAGACGTTGCTTCCATTGGTGGAGATGAATTTTCTCGTTCTTCTGACGCAATTAAGTTGAATTGGGACACTTCCCAAGTTGATTTACTAAAATCTACTCTTTCCGAGGGAGGCCAATTTTCCATTTCTGCGGATACCTCTTCGGCTAATGCGTCCTTAGAGGAATTCAAGACCAAAGCTATCCAACCCACTAATTCAAAACACTCAATATTCGCAGATAATTCTGCTCCGCTTCAAGCGGTCTCTCTTAATAAACAACCAACTTGGTCTCAACATACGATTTATGTAAAACAAGTAACTAATTTTTCTAAAGGGACATCAACCCTTTCCGATGGGAGCATATTTAGTTTTGACGCATTTAAATCCCCCAGTATTCCCGCCTTTGCCGAAGGAGGTTATACTGGATCTTACCAAGGAGAAGCGACGGTGCATCCACACGAAGTTATTCTTAATGCGGCTCAACAAAGAGGGGTTTCGGATGCTATATCTGGCAATAACTCTGCGAGGCCAATATATATTAGTATAGATGCAAGGGGATCAATGGAGACTGATTGGGATGGGGTTGTTGCGAAGATAAAGTCTGCACTCCAGGATGATTCATATAGGTAGGAATCATGACTTCCACTTTTAATAATCAGAAATTTAATGTCTCGGTTTTTAATCGAGGAGAAGGGAATTACGCCACATCTTTCGATGTAATAACTTGGAATGATAAATCTTATTCCGATATACAGACAAATTTAGTTTACAATAATATTAATTATGAAGAAATTTCTTCCGATTTACAGTGGAATGATCTTGCGATAACTTCAGAGTTTTTAGACAATTTCAAGTGGATAAATAGGGAGACGGTTGAATCATCTAGCATTATGGAGTGGGACGGAATTTCTTATGTCTCCTCTGATGATTCGTTCAAATGGGGAAATAGATCTTTCCGTCGTGATTTAAGATTTAATCAGGAAAAATATAACAAGTCTTCGTTTAATCGTGGGACGGTTTTTATTTCTGCTGCCGACATTGCGAAATGGAATAATCGGATCTTTGCCGATATTTCTACAAACAATCTTCAATGGAATAATAGAATTTATACAGATAGTTACGCCTATTCGATTAAATGGCTAAATCGGATGTATTTTAGCCAAGACTCAATCCTACAATGGAATAATAGGATTTTTCTTTCGGAGATTCCAAGTATTTTACAATGGAATTCTGTTTCATTTGATACATCGTCCAACATATTAAAATGGAAAGAACGAATGTTTTTAACCGTATCTTCCATATCTCAATGGAATGAAGTCCATTATACGCCTGATTCAGAAACCACTTTCTTGTGGTTGGGTGCGGCAGGTGTAGTTTGGCCTTTAAATGATTATTTGAGTGTAAAAACAATACAGGGACAATATATCTTCCCGGATATTGTAGGAGGCGGAATTTCATTTAAAGACGGGTCTATAGGGGAAGCAACATTCGAATTAAATCAGTTTATTCCAGAAGATTCTCAGTGTGTGTTTTACCTTAAAGGCTCTGCTAGGATGTTTGATGGCATTTCTAGGCGCTGCGTAAAGGGAGACCAAGGGATATACAAAGTCACAATTCAAGAGTATGACGAAATTTTAAAACCAGAAAATGGGAAGGGAGGTCATTATCTTGTTAAAAACGAGTGGCACGACGTTAAATTATCTAATCTATTGTCGAGCGACAAACCATCTCTTAATGATGATGAAGTAGGACTTCTTTATATGGCGCGTTCCGCCATTCCAGATTATTTATTTGTAGAACATGACGTAACAAATAATATTTTCAAATTTGAATATGATGGAATTCCTTATTCGATAACTGAAGTTTTTGAGGATCACACTCTATTAACTCAGAAATCAAGTGCCTCAGATCTTGTCGCAAATTCTGGGTGGTATCACGACGCAGCAAATAAAGTTCTTTACATAAAATGCAGCGATGGAGTTTTTCCGTATTATCATGTAATTTCTGTTCCATATATTTGGGATTATAGAATTCCTGTTAGAATTGGGAATATCAGTAGTCAGGCAGATACAGTTATAGCTTATTGGGAAACAGCAAATGGAGATATTCCGTTAGATACTATAGCCACTTTGTTGACCGCTCTTAACTTGGAATACGAGCCTGTTTATAGGAACGGGTCTTTGTACATAGACATATCCTCGAAAATAGGTAGCGGAACAACAGCGTCTCCCGCTAATTATTATAGAGAAAAGGACAACATTATTACCGTTCAAGAAATTGACATGGCTGATGCCCGTCATATGATTAATGGTGTAGGATTTAGAGGATACGGTTCGGGAGCAGGAGGAGTGATTTCCGGGAAACATATAAATATGGGTCGTGGAGGCAGATTTATTCTCCTTGACGACTCGTCGGTTCATAGTCAGGCGATGGCCGATGGCTTTGTGGAGAAGTATTTAGATGATCATTATTTACCTGCTCGGAGTATAAAATTTTCTGCCCCGATCTTCATTGGGGATGCAGTAGATCAGCGAAGATTAGGAGATACCGCTCATATTTCTATTCCGTCTGAGTATCTTGAGCAAGATTTGAGAGTTAAAGAGGTTGCAATAAAACTGAAACCTTTGTCCCAGACCTTAACTTTTGGAGATAAATTAATTTCTTATGACGATCAAATAAAGGCCATGAGAGCGGCCTCCGAAAAGTATAGAAAACATTTACAGGGCGAAATTGAAGAGTTTAATTTCAATTGGTCAGAAAATCTAGACAACGGAGCAAATAGGTCTGAAAAGTTTACGATTACCGAGGATACTCTAAAAATTCAGAAGTTAGAGCTATCTTGCAGTACCAGCCTGTTTAAAGTCGATGCGATGGCTGGATGGAATGGAGGAGGCGGCGGCGGTGGGGATGGAGGGAGCGAAACGCCTGGAGAGAAACCGCGAACAGGTGTTGGAAGCGCCCATACACATACGTTGACATCTGGAGCGGTCGGGGCTCCAAGTGCAACACTTGAGGTCGCGGCGAAAAGCCATACACATACGTATTCTTCTACATCTGGTGAACCATCTGGAACGACGGCGGTCGTGAGTGCGGTTTCACAGGCAGCATCGTCTACTGATTGTTGTACTGGGGTGAATTGTGGTAAAAGATTTATTACTGCGGTCGGAGCATTGACAATAACTTCCGGGACTAACGTAGCATCAAGTTCTCACACCCATTCCATATCGGGAACAACTTCCGTACCAGGTAGCTACAGTTTTGTTGCCGCACATGACCATGTTCATACAATAACTGCCCTAGTGCTTTCCAACGAATCTACTCATACTCACGAAATATCTTCAGACGGATTAAATCCTACCGTGGCAACATCGCCCACTGCTGGAGTTGCCGTAGATCCACTTACAAATGAACCCGCCGCGGATTCCGACGATTGGTTGGCATGTCCCGGAACTCTTTATAACACATTTTTTAGCGCTCCAGGATCAGATCCGAGTATGTATCTGACCATTAAGCTTTCTGGTCCCGGAATAACGGGAACCCAAGAAATAAGTGGTTCGCCTTTCTCGGTACACGTAAATGACAGCGTTGGACCCGTTTTGATAGACGACATTGTGAAATCCGCGGGAGAATTTACAGTAACCATTGGATTGAGCAACAAAGATACCCCCGCTAATGATTGTCACATAAATTATTCTATGCAAATAAGCGGCCAAATATTTGTGGACACAATCGTAAAATCTTAAGATAAAATTTTTACATTTTGATGAATATGTGGAGATATTTAATAATTGTGAATAGAAAGACTTAAATAGATGTAAAATAATACTTGTTAAAGGATTTGTGAGATTAAATGGCCCGACAGAAAATGAGTGACGAGGAGAGAAAAGAAAAGAAAAGGGAATCTAGCGCTAGATATAGATTAAAAAATAAAGAAAAAAGTAAAGAATATCAGCTGAAAAACAAAGATAGGTTAAAAGAACAAAAAGCAAAATATCAAAAAGAAAACAAAGCTAAAATTAAAGAATATGATGCTGAATATTATAAAAAAAATAAAATTAAAATTAACGAGCAATCTATGATATATTATAAAGAAAACAAAGATAAAATTAAAGAACACAGTGCCAAATATTATACAAAAAATAAAGAAACATTTCTTACAAGAAATGAGTCGCACCGTAAAGATTTAAAATATAATATGTTTAATATTTTAGGTAAGAGATGTATGATTTGCGGAGAGGATAGAGGAAAATATTTAACTTTTGACCATGTTCATAATGACGGTGGGATTAAGCGCAAAAAATTCGGACATGATTTCGGGGAATTACGAGATTTTAAAAACAGAAATTGGCCCGCTGAAGAAATTAAATTAAATTTTCAGGTTTTGTGTTGGAATCATAATCTCGGTAAATGTCGAGAGTATTTAAATGAAAATCCGTTAGATTTAGATGTACCGCGTCGTTACCGACAAAAACTCTGGAGACAGGCTTTTGATTTCTTTGGCCCCTGCAAAGAATGCGGGGAAACAAATCTTCAGTTTTTAACAATTGATCACATTCATAACGACGGCGCAGAGCGGAGACGAAATGGTGAAAAAGATTCCTCCTCACTCTTAGCGCAGTTCCGCAAACAAGGTTGGCCCGAATCTCTGAAGGAAGATTATCAGATCCTCTGTTTTAATCATAACTGCGCCAAAAATTTAAAGGGAGAAGAATCATGACTCAAGAAGAAGCACAAAAAGAAATTAAAGTTGTGACATTACAGGATGGGACCACCATTAACCAATGGTGTATGTCTCAATTCGATAACCTTACGCTTAACCAAGAGGTCCTTTGGGACATCCTAAACGTGTTCACTAATCTTATTCATTTTAATCTTACTAGAAATGGAGAGGGTCTTATTACGGATGTAATTCTGGTCCTTCCAAAAATAACAGAAGAAGTTACGAGTTTCGCATTGAAGAACTTTATGGAACATCAAAAATTAAGGGAGGATTCTATTTCGGAAGAAGCGGTTATGGAATTACGAAGATTAAAGCTACAAAAGCATATTAAAGAGATGATTAATCAATGACCAACACTTTTTATTTAAATTCTCTAGAATTAAGTCCTGTTAATGATATATATATAACGGACGCAGTTCAATTCGACCCTTCTTCTAGTTTTGAGACGAATTCCTATTGGCACGGGACAAAGGTTACGGTTCTAGATATTCAACCGAAATCTACAAAAATAACATTGAAGGGTAATTGTACTACCGAAACAGCGTTAAGGTTGCTTGCTCATTATCATATCACTAATTATAATTGGAACGATGACACTGAAAGTGTTTATTTAATTAAAGATCTCTCGGTACGCTGGAAAATTAAATCTTTCGATTTTAGTTACGAACATTCTCACCCAGGAATGCCCTATCCTTTTCTTATAAATATTACTCTAAACGAGATTGGGGCTGAAGGATATGTTCAAACCGCTAAAACAGGGTCCACTAATTCTTCGCCAGTCGCAGTAACTTCAATTTTAAACACGGGAGATCAGATTACTCTTTATGATCTCATAAAAATAACTGGAGGTTATTATTCCGGGTCAAATCTCATGGGTTCTAATGTCAGTCAATACACTATTGGGTATGATTTAAATGTTGCCGATGTACTTTTAGATACAGCGTATTTTGAGTTTTATAATGATTATACGGCCAAGCATACTTACATTGATTCTTTTGCTACGTCAGACGGATTTACGAGGAATAAGGAGAGTTCGACTAATGTCACTTTTAGTACAAATCACCTTGTTATCGCGAATAGTGGGTCTTTGAAATATAGATTCCGACTAACTCATCCACTCCTTCAAGACCCTGTTTTAACTTTAACAACTGCTACGGTTATCGGAAATCCTGTCTTGGAGGTTTCTTCGGACAATACCAATTGGTGGGAGTGTGAAAAATCCATAACCGCCGGAAGCCAGATTGATTATAATCTTACAAAGCTTGCCGGATATAGTGATTTTTATTTTAGAATAACTGCGGGAGCATCAGATTCCCTTAATCTATATTATATGAAATTGATTTCTTGGCACAACTATAGTGGGCAAAAACCCATTCCTTATTTGAGATCGGCAAGTACTGCGGAAAGATTAGATCTTTCGTTTACTGCTGGGTCGTTAACGTATGATATAAGATATAGGGATAAATGGAGTGTTTAAAGAAAAATTTTTATATAATTCATATTTTTAAAATATGCCATAATCTTTTGAGAATCGACTAGTACGATTTGTTGGTGATCTTTTATGCCTATTGCATCTACTGATATAAAACTTTATAAATCTAAATCTACGGCTGCTGCCGATGGAGAGTCGGGAGGGAATGGACTTGGAAAATATAGATCTTCCGATGAGATTGTTACCGATGTGGACGAAAACCTTTTTGACAATGTTTCTGCTGCGGAATCAGAAATAGGGGATACGGAATATCGAGCTTTTTTTGTCAAAAACACTCACGCAACATTATCTTTTACTGATGCAAAAGTCTATATTTCTCCCACGGGGACTTTACCGATGTCTTTATTGACAACCCAACTGGAGAATGGAGGATCTGAGACTACGGTTGACGTAGTAAGTGGTACAGACTTCCCAACGTCTGGAGCATTTTTTGTTGAGGATGAAGAAATAACATATACGGGAAAAACGGGGAATCAATTTACTGGATGTACTAGGGCGCAAAACGGGACTTCTGCTGTTCTTCATACAACTGCAAAAAGAGTTGAGCATAATCAAATAAGAATGTATGTTGCGGAGCCGACGAGTAAAACCACTGGCTATCTAGAAACAATTGCCGATGAAAGTACGGAGCCCGCGACACCAGGGACATGGGCTGCGCCTTATACTTTTGCGACTGGGTTATCGATTGGAACCCTTGCTCCTAGTGAATTTTATGGGGTTTGGGTTCGAAGAAAAATTCCCGTGGGATGTAAAGCAAAAACAGGTATTTCATATGTTTTTGCTAGAAAAGGTGAGACTGCGGAGTAAATATGACAAAAAATTGGTCTCGCTTTCCTCTTGCGGAACCGACGGGAGAGGATCTAGCAAACTTCTCTGTTTATAGGTTATACGAGAAATCCGCCATTGCGGGATACGGTGTTTTGAGTGGATGTGAAGTTACCAGAACTAGTTCAACTGCGGTAACTGCGGCCAGCGGAACATTTACAATTAGTGGAGTTTCCGCGACGTTCGCAGGGGCGAGTTTAACTGGTATAGCTGCTGCGGCAGCTACAAAACATCGTTACGATCTGGTTTATATTGATGGAACAGACTCAACTTTAAAGATAGAGTCCGGCGTTGAAGAAGTCCCTGATAATGCTATCGATTTCCTAGAAAATTATTCCCCCCGCCCCGCAGAACCTACCGATACAGACTGGATTGTGCTTGCGATAATTCGCGTAACCGAGGATGGAATCACAGAATCTGATTTTGGAACTATTGAATATGCTACGGATTGCGTTGCAGATATGCGCTTATCGCCAGCTTTTGCGGTAGATGACGTAACTCTTCAGGTTATTAATGGTGTCGCATCCGTAAAAGCGATGGCTGGACACGCTTCCAACCACGCATCAGCCGGAAGCGATCCGATTAAGTTGGATGATTTAGCTGCTCCCGAAAACAATACCGATCTTAATGTTTCCGCCTTGGCACACGGTCTTTGTCCGATGTATCCTAATAATACTACAACTTTCTTCCGAGGGGATGGAACTTATGCGGTTCCGGGGAGCGACAGCACAAAAATCAATCACTCGTTAGCTACGGCTACATCTGATTTTTTAGTAGGTAATACCGGGGGAGGGACGTTTGTAAAAAAGACATTGGCCGAGACCAAAACTGTGCTCGGTTTAGGTTCCGCAGCTTATACCGCATCAGGAGATTATGCTACCGCGGCCAAAGGGGTTACTAACGGAGATTCTCACAATCATGTTGGGGGAGATGGAGCCGTCTTAAATGTTGCTGTCTGGGGTCCATATAGGATAACTCACGACGGCGGAGCGACTCAAGCGATTGTAACAACTCCTGCACTTTGCGAAATTGATGAAATTGTTGTAAAATGTCAGGAAGGGTCCACTACTGCAACGATACTTTTGGGGTGGGCTGGGGACACAGACGGCTTAATGACTAATGCAGAGGCTCCTAAAACGTTGAATTTATCCAAATTTATAAGATTTCCTACTTCTGAATTCACTTCGGCAACAGCGCTAATTGCTACAGTTGGCGGAGCGGATACTGTAGGAGAATGGGATGTTTGGTTAAAAATTTCGAGGTATACATGAAACTTATTAATATTGTATTGATAGTGTCTATATTGATGTTTGTTGCGGGAGTTGGTCTTGCAGCAGATACTGGCGGGTTTACCGTGCGAAGCGGGCAGAATATCACTATGCAAGGCGGGAAGGTTCTTAACTCCCCCAATGGCACTGCTTCAACTGATCTCATGACTGTTCGACAGGGATGGGATAAGTTAAACAAGACCGATCCTATTTTGGGTCGTGTCACCCCACAAGAGTTCGGTGCTACAGTAAATGATGGGATTGACGATACTCAATATATTCAAAACGCATTGAATGCGTCGCGTTATGTATATTTTCCCGCAGGTGAATATACCCAAGACCCAAGTCTGAAATTCTGGGGCGAAACAGTTGGCGGGTTAGTATTACAAGATGATTCAATTGTGGAATTTTCGCCTGATGCGATAATTAAAAACAAGGCCCACCATGAAACACATTACTACATGTTGCAGTCCATTAATAGGCACAACATCACCATAATCAATGCAAACCTGGATGGAAACCGCTCCGGAAATACCGAAACCACCGGCGAGTGGGGTTATGGAATCATAATCGCCGCCAGTGAAAACGTCAACGTACAAGGCGGTTCGTTTAGAAATATGTGGGGTGACGGCATAAGCGTCACTGGATGGTCGCCGTATACAACTCACAACCAAAACATCGTAGTAGAAAATGTGTTGTGTGACTTCAATCGCCGGGGGGGATTGTCCATTGAAGACGCTATTGGATTGTATGTATCGGGAAAATTCATTAATGCCAATGGCACTTCGCCAGATTTTGGAATAGACATCGAGCCATACAATAATCTAGTACATGCTGAAGGAATTGTATTAGATAATGTCCAAACATCAAATAATTCGCGCGGAATTATTGTTTGTCCTTATTATATGGGCACAAATCCTATCGATGTAAAAATTCTTAATTCATATGATGCGGATTCATATAAGTCCATTTCCACCGCCATAGCATCAGGACTGTTTTTTGGTCCGGCAAGTGCTACCAGCAATGGCAGAATCGTTGTGGAGAATCCGACTATTGTTGATTCCGATGAAGCCGGAATTGTAATTAGTGGTTGGAGTTATTCAGGTCCAAATATTGATATTATTAATCCGAGTATTATCCGTCCTAATCGACTCAATGTGTCAACTTATCAAGGATCTGCCGTGTTGTGGAACCAATTATGGGGAATCATGCCGGGCGCTAATGTGAATATTTATCGCCCATATATAGCGTCTAATGATAGCATACTTCCTTCATATTTATTCTATTACGCCGAATCGTATGGTGCGAGCCCAGTTATAGATACTCCCGTGAAGTTATGCGATACTAAAAATACGCCCAACAAAAACTATATGATGCGTGGAACTATTATAGATCCATTGCATTTAGATTCTGCGATACTTCCCGCACATACAACGGTATTGACTGAGGCCAATTATCACCGATATTACAACAACAGCGGCCTTGGTGATGGTGCTTGGATCGGTCTAAATGGTTTTTCAGCCGGTCAAACCATGACGTTTACAACAGTGAACAACGCCGAACTAAAACTGTATCCAGAAGGCGACACATGCATACTCCCGCTATCGTCCAACATTTCATATGGCCTACGATCTTCCGGGGTCAGTGGAGAGAGCGTCACGCTCAGAAAAACAAATGATATTTCCTGGCAGATAACCGAGATTATAGGAACGTGGACATCAGAAGCTTAATTGTTGACCATGTATATCCTGCCTCTCCTCGCCTTCGCGTGAGACCAGCCGCCTCTTTTTTTTTTCGGACTGCTTATCACGCGCGTAGCTGTAGGCATCGCGGCATTAATTTGTTTTGTCTCACCACTCATCTTCGTGGGGAGAAGCGGACACAATCGTCTCCTTCTGGACCTACGAAATGGGAGTAGATAACGGGATTGAACGAGCCAGATTCGGTAAAACCGGAATTAGGGTAGTTGGCATCCCTCACTATGACAACAATACAGCGGCTCATACCGGGGGCTGGTAGACGGCGATTTTTACCGTACTGGCGCAGATCCTGACGTATTGTGCGTGGTGCATTAAACTTGGAGCACCCGGCCCGCGCAAACCTCTTCGTGTGGCCGGGTTACTTTCGTGATGCTCTTTACCTTTTTAATATGAACGTAGTCCGAGTTATCTTGATCGCGCTAGATTAAAACCCGTAAGTCGATTGAGATATTTTATTTAATTCATTTTTTTAAAATACCCTTTAATTCTTTTCTTCTCAATTCGTTATCAATATCCAATTAATTGGTGCATATTAATGAGAAAATCCATAATTACTATTCTGGGCGTCATGTTAATGGCGCTATTTATTGGAACGGCTTTTGCAGATCCGTGGGAAACGTATAGAAATACAGCATATTCTAGATCTGATGTAGTGATCGGTCCTACGTTTGATTTTACTACATCTGCTACAGGAACAACAACTTTTACCAATGGAGCCACTATTCCGACGGGAGAGGTGCTTACCGGTGACGTTACTGGAACGGCTTCTAGAATCGCAGTCGGAACGTTTATTGATACGGCATACGGCTTAAAGAATTCTACCGCCAATAAGGCTCAGGTAAATCTATCTGCTAATATGGGCCTAAGATTGGGGACGGGGGCAACCGCTGGATCAATAGAGATTTATCCCGGACACGGCATAGATGTTGGTGCTTCTGGAGTAGAGGTTGATCCAGATGATTTCAGAGATCCATTGTCTGGACTTGTCGAGACCACAAGCAACCACCTGGGAGTAAACCTTACTGCCAACAAAGGTCTTGAATTTGGAACTGGAGCTGCATCGGGATCTTTACAGATTAATCTTGATGGCACCAGTCTCGCGCTGGGCGTAGGCGGAATATCTGTAAATCCTGCACAGGAACTAACCTCTTTGCAAGTATCCGGACCAACATATCTGAATGGTACCACAATCGGGAGCGGTGACGCGCTCGATATCACATCTGTGGATAAGTTGAAAGTCGCGACTGTTATTGTCCCAGTTTACGAAACTATTACCTTCCCTATAACTAATCAGTCTGTTGATGAATATGCGTTTATCGCAGATGATGCTTGGTGGCTTGTGAAAGCTGAGGAGATTCATAGCGTGGCAGGGACTGCCGTGGCTCCAACCGCCGCTAACCTGACTGTCAGAATATGCGATGATAACGAGGCTCCGAGCGCTGGAATAAATTCCACAACTGCTGTAATACCGCTGAACGACGCCGTAAACAATATCAACACCGCGAGCTTGAATAACACAAACTGCCTGCTCGCTGATGGCGACATGATCGCGCTTGATTACGCAGGTGATCTAGCGGCAGTTCGCGGAAGTGTTACCTTAACTTTACGGAGAATGTAAAGTCGTTATATTTTTTTTGAGGATTATCTATGAAATTTAAATGGACTGGACCCGAAAATTGGTTCGTTGGAGACGCCGGAGGCGAGGGTATTCGGATGAGTACTATCGCTAATGGTTATGAGTGTTCTGAGTTTGGTGGAAAAATTAAGAATTGGCTGGCGCGTGGTTGGATTGAGGTGGTGAAGTAAATGCCAGATCTTCCAGAGTGTCAAACGTGTGAGTTTAACAAAACTCTTGGACAAAGCCAGCGCGGTATGCTGTTGGTGATAGGTTCTGTTATATTATTTCTGATGTGGACTGTTCAGACTTGGTTGTCTGCTGCGTATGATATGGCAACCGACAACACGATTCCTTTGATATTTGGGGCGGCTGTTGCCGGTGGTTACGCATTTTATTTCTATAGCAAGTCGCAGACAGATAAAGTTAATCTTAATGCCAAAATTGAGTCTGCGAAAGTATGATCGGATGGTGATTCTTTAAATGACTACGTTCGAAAATCCGACTTCCATTGAGTCTCGCGTTGGTATAGCTGTCGAGACCACCGAAGGAACAGCTATGGCGGAGCCTACTATTGAGCTATTTATGAATGCAGGCTCCGCTCCAGAGTTAGATCTGGTAGTTGACAGTAAGATCAAGCAAAAGGCTTTCAACGAACCCTATAAGAGAAATGAGATTCGTGGATACTGGCACACTGAAGGTAATCTTCCCGGACTTAAGTTCTCTCCGTCTAATGGTGTCCCTGAATTTTTGGGCGTAGGCTTCGGAAATCCTTGGTATTCTAAACAGGTATATAAATATACTGTTGCTACGGGTGCAGGTACTTCTTTCGCAAAGGGGGATAAAATATTTGGTCGAACCTCTCTAGCAAGGGGCGAAGTTGCTCGCGTTGTAACCGACACTCTTTGGCTCATTGGTGTTCAAGGAACCTTTGCTAATAGTGAAGATTTATTAAAGGCCCCCGGCGGAATTGATTATACAAAGAACGCTGCTGCTTCAAGTGGTTTTGCTGCGGTTTCTGGTTATTACTGTCACAAGATGGACGCAGTAAGAAATTTTGTTAATACTGATACTCCTGCGATTCTTACTACCGTTAAAGCAGACAACAAGGATTTGACCTTTAAGGCTTTGGTGAATGGTACCGAAGGAGAAGTGATTTCTATAACCGCGGCTGAAGCGGCTGGAGATAACCCTCTTACTATAAGCGTTTCCGGAAACGACATCACTATTAATAATGCCACTTCGGGCGGAACAGCAACAAGTATAGCCTCTGACATTCTTACTGCTCTTAATAATGATGCGTCCGCGAGTTTGTTAATTTATACCGCTCTTGCCGACGGGAGTTCTGGTGCAGGAGTGTTTGGAACCCTTACGCACACCCATCTAGTCCACGCAAGGACTCCTGTAAGAGTCGGGTCCGTAGCGACCAAAGCTTGTCTTGGAGATCCGATGGTCGATTTCTCTGAATATGGAATTACCACTGGGAAGAAAAAAGTATTTGTAACCGTTAAGGATGCTACCACTACAACCCCAATTCCTATCTCCGGTTGGATGGGGATGCCCATAATGATGGTGACGTTTGATACTGGATCTGCGGCATTTACTGTTGGTCAAAAACTATCTGCTAAGACGGGCGGAACCACAGATGTTATAGGGACCATTGTTGACGTTGTAGTTACTGATAATGCAGGATGGGGCGGGACTACAGGCGGATACATATTTGTTGAACAAGATGCTACCGCCAGAACCATTCTTGATAACGATACTTTAACATCCGCAGTTTCTGGTGCTGGGGCAGCTAATGTTCCGACAATCCCCGCCTATCTCAATAACGCCGTTAAGATCTACAACAATGCAGACTCTTCCGGCTCTGCTCAGACTTGGAATGGTGACGTGACAACCTTTGATGAAACCGATACCCTTACTTATAACGCCATTCAGAGGACTTTCGATCAAAAGTCCTTGTCCGTGTTCGTTAAAGACGCTGGCGACAATACAAAGGTAGGAAAAGGAACCAAAGTCAAGGAACTTAGTTTTGATATAACTGCCGATGCGTTCGCTTACAATGTTGGTCTCCTTGGTAGAAACGTCGAGTATCCAACAACCGAACCTGCGTACCCCGGTGGACTAACCGACTCTTCCCCGTTCGGAGCATCCGCGAGAACGTTTGAGATAGACGGTTCCAGTGCTGGACAGGCCGCTCAGGTCAACAAAGCAAGAGCTAGTTTCACTTGGGATTTCGCACCTGGGAAGGGTGTTGTTATCTCAGAGAACTACCCCACTACGCTACAGCCTACCACCTACAATATCATCGGTACTCTGGATGTACAGTGGAAGAATAACGCGATGATGAAAGCGTTCTGGAATAATCCTTCCGGCTCCGCACCCGCGGCTGGAACTCTCATCTCTAAGAGATTGTCCTTCCTGTTGGATAGCGGAGACGTGGTTTCCACCGGATATAACAAAATGCTTTCCATCGAACTCCTTGGAACTATTGATTCTGCAACGTTGAATAGAGACCAAGATGGGTACATCCAGCCTACTACCATTGAGGGCTTCATGTACGACAGCACTTATACTTGGGGACCCGCTCGTTTCTATGTATACGATGCAACTGCCACGCACTGAGAGAATAAATTAAAATTTTTAAGATGGTGATTATTTAAATGACTACGTTCGAAAATCCGACTTCCATTGAGTCTCGCGTTGGTATAGCTGTCGAGACCACCGAAGGAACAGCTATGGCGGAGCCTACCATTGAACTGTTTATGAATGCAGGCTCCGCTCCAGAGTTAGATCTGGTAGTTGACAGTAAGATTAAACAGAAGGCTTTCAACGAACCCTATAAGAGAAATGAGATTCGTGGATACTGGCACACTGAAGGTAATCTTCCCGGACTTAAGTTCTCTCCGTCTAATGGTGTCCCTGAATTTTTGGGCGTAGGCTTCGGAAATCCTTGGTATTCTAAACAGGT